>NZ_JALBWM010000029.1 GCF_023895975.1 Microbulbifer okhotskensis | reverse complement strand
CCGACTACCAATAATCCACTAGCAAGAGCGGTTACACAGAATTATTTACACCCTCGCCAATCGGGCTGAATTCTTGTGTGCCAGTTAGAGATTGCTCACATCACTGCCAGTCTTAGCGTTAGAGCTTCCCCGTTTCATCAGATCACACAAGATTCCACGGGGCGCGCCATCATAGTTTTATATTTACTGAAGACAATTGGGTACCTCAGTAGTACCAGGCCATACTGTAGAAAGATAGCTGACAGAATCTTTAGTAACATTAAATATCATTGTGCCGCCACCCAGAGCGTTACTCTCATTGCATGTTGCGAGGGCACTCGCCGCAGTAGCACTATTCAAGACAGTAGAGGCCCCAACACCCAATTTGGATTTATCAACCCCCAGATTGATGTACTTCTGAATTCGAGAGGTGCAGCTTGAACCCTGCCAATAACTCATCTCCCAACCGTAGGTTAACTGATCACCCAACTTCTTACCGTTCCATTCCGCCTGAAATGCGTCGGTGTCACTCCAAAGTGCCTTGGAAATGATTTTATTGGGCATTTTTTCACGCAATGCGCTGGTGACCTTAACTAAGGAATCGGAGTAAGTTTGGCTGCATTGTGAATACTCATCATCAATATCAATGCCGTCCAGTCCATATTGGTCGACGGCCTCTTTCAATTGCTGAGCAAAGTCATCTGCCGATTGCTCATCTGCGAAGCAGGACCAGCCAGCGTTTTGTTGATTCCCGAGCACACTGAGGACTACCTGCGCACCCTTGGCCTGAAGGTCTTGCACTGCACTCAAATTATTGTCAAGTAGCTCCGACACCTGATCGTTGAAATGTAAAATGGCTTTCTGACCATCATAATTAATATTTGCCGCAAAAATTATGGCAATATCGAATAGTTGACTACCATCACTTTCTGTAAAACAACCGGCATTGGCAATATCATTATTATTAACTTCCACATAAGCCACTTTTGGTAGAGACTCACTTTGCTGAAGGACATCGGATTTACACAGTGTTGCGCCTAAAGTACGAACTTCATTTTTACGTGAACCACACCCGTATCCGCTACCATCCATAGAGGCATTACCAGCCAGATTAGCGATTTCCCAGTTGCCCAGTAGCGAACACAATTCGTCACTATAGATTTGCGCTTCAATATAGGTCACCGGATTTGTATCAGATGCACAGCTACTTCCACTAACAATATGTGGCGTAGAGGGCTGAGACTTACACAGCATTTTCGTTAGTTGACGACCATCGCTACCCGATAGCTGGCAACTTGAGATCACTTTCTCAATTGAAGCTCCGCTTGACAAGCCCACCACATCGCCACTGCTAAGCAAAGCACAAAAATCATCCGGATAATTTAGAGCTTCGGCATAACTCACTGCTGAAGCCGTTGAAGGACAAACATCGGAGTTAACCACTTCAATATTCGCATATGCACCGACCTGAAAGACAAGATAGACGCAAGCAACCTGAATCGTCTTTAAGCATTGTTGTTTCATATGAAAATCCACGTTTATTATATATTTGTAAGAAAAGATGATTTCTAATAACATCGACCATTGATCTACAATATAATTGTCAATTTCAACCAACAGAAAAATCTTTTATAATTGCAGAACGATAACAACAACTTCAAATAGTAATTTACCTTTCAACAGACACCTACACCCTCAGTCACACCCGGCCTTAACCAATAAAATTTGGAGTTAGGTGGACTAAAAGAGTATCAACATAATAGCTTTCTGCACTGACCGCCAGAAAATCAAAAATATAAAAAACGGACACAGTAGATAACTACCATGCCCGAGAAGCACGATCAACGAGGTATTAAAATTTATAATTAGCGCCGATATATAAGCGCCGGCCGGAGTAGTTATAATAGGTCATCCGGTTTTCCTGCTTCCAAAACCCCTCCGACTTCTCCTCCGTTAAATTAATAATAGATGCATTGAAACTTAGACTATCGTTAAAGCTGTAGCTGGCATTAATATCAACCTGACCATATGCTTTATCATACAAATTATAGCCCTGGTGCAGACCGCCAGCTCGATCATCCTTCCAGTTATAAGATACACGAACTGCATAAAAATCGCTCTCATAGTATCCGGATAAATTATACTGGTGCTCTGCTGTTCCAGGGATTTCCGCTTCCGTTTTTTCGCCATTACTAAGCACGCTCGAAGTACTAGTATCTGTGTAGGTGTAATTAGCTAGCACACCGAAACCACTCTCAAATCCATGCTGAGCAAATAACTCCAAGCCTCTAGAGGTTGCCTTTCCACCACCTTTTTGAGTAGTCATCTCGACTTCTATCGGACCATTGCAGCAACTGTGTGTACGCTCAACAATCTCAGTAACCGTAATAGGTAAGTTGCTAATATCTTTGTTGAACAAAGTCGCCCCAAGAGCGGAGCCCTCAGTGTAATACCACTCGACTCCCAGGTCATACTGGTTAGACAGCATGGCCTCTAACCCAGTATTCGCAGAAGTACCAGTCCCTCGACCGGTCCAGGAATCCGGAGAATTGATATTAACTGGAGGGCCATAGGACTCCGCCTGCCCTAGATCTGCGTAGCTGACCCGAGACATTGTTTTTGCCGCTGCAAACCGTACTACAAGATCGTCGGTCAGATCCCATGCGACATTCAAACTAGGCAGGAGATTTTCGCTATCAGCACTACGGTTGTTGGCGTTGGTCACATCTGTTTCTTGACCAAGGATGTCATCATATGTCGAGGTTGTTAAATCTGTATTGACATAGCGAACGCCAAAGTTACCGCGGAAAGCTTTCCATTCAAAGTCTGCCTGAGCATATAAGGAGAATATCTTTTCCTCAATAGTGTAAGTACCTGACAGAACAGGAACCACAGTACGCGTGAAGTTATCACTGACATACTTTTTTAGGGCATCTATATCAAAAGGTAAATAATCGATAGCACCGGTACCACCCGCACCGTTATCTATAACTCCATCACCAAGAAGAGTTGATGTATCGGGATGGAAGTCTGGATTGTGGAACCATTCAGACCCAGATAACCAACCACGGTAACCCCCGTTATCAGAGACTCCATCATCCCACAGGAATGTATCTCTCAAAGATTTGGCTTCATGATCACGGTACTTTGTTCCAACATACACCTTGTTGATAGCGCCCCAGTCGGTGTTAAAACTAAGGTCGAGCTGATAATAGTCCTCCCGGTCCCGATTTTGGGTAGCATCGGAGCTGAACCAGTCGTAGTAGGGGTAAGCCTCCTGATCAGAAGTGAGATCAGTAGAAATTTCATAGCTTGGTTTGCCATCGGCGATAGACCATAACCAGCTATTCACCGAGCCATAACGAGCATCCATGTTTGCCATAACTCGCTCAGAGACGCCACCCTTCGCTGAACTACGCCCAACATTGACGGCTGCAGAGTAGGAATCACCCTCGTACAGTACTTCGAAATCGAAGGTGTGAGACTCAGATTCCCCAGAACTATCCTGCCCCGTCAACTGTGGAGACATTAAACCACGGCGTACCGCCTCTCCACCGTTGACATCAGAGTCACCCCAATTGTCTTCGTTGAGTAGACCGTTATCTCCGAAGCCATAAGCAACTACGGTATCTCCCTCTAGCTCCACGCCAAAATAGGGGTTGTGGTTATCATTCCATTCCGCCAGTGTGAGATTTTGGCTGCGAGTGTCATATCCCAACTGAGAGCCGAAGTAATTAAAAGCAAGCTCCAGGCGCTCTATGGGTCGCCACTGGGTAGTGATCTGATAACCGTCCCGGGTTCTGTCCTGCTCGTGATTGCCGATACCCATTGCCCTGGGCGCCCACACATTGTTGTAAACCTCACCGGTATCTTGATCAACAATCGCGGGACGTTCGGCACCTTCTACGGTATCAGAGTGGAATCGCCAGTGGCTGGCATAGTTTTCAATTGAGGTAGCAGTTCTATCCTGTTTGGTATAACTGGCCAAAATACCAAAAGTTTCATCTTCATTTTTCCAAGAATAAAAAGCGCTGTACTGAGGCTCCCATCGCTCACTGGTATCTGAGTAAGTAGTTTCAGTCGTAATAACACCTTCACCTGCCTTCATATCCAAGGGCTTATTGCTATATAAAATAACAGTACCCCCAATACCACCTTCATCAATTCTAGCTTCCGGGCTCTTATAAACTTCTACTTTTCTGATCATGTTAGCGGGCAGTAAAGCGTAATTGAAACTACGAGATGGCGCACCGCCATCTGAAGTAGAAATATAATTTCCGTTTAATTGAGTTAAAGTCCAATCAGCACTAGTTCCGCGAATGCTAACACGGCTTCCCTCTCCTCCGCTGCGCGTAATCGTTATACCCGGCACCCTCTGGAGGGCGTCAGCAACATTCTTATCCGGGAACTTGCCAATTTCTCCTGCGGTAATCGCGTCTACAATAGCATTGGAATCTCGCTTGATTTCAATATTCCGAGTATTACTCTCGAAAATTCCAATTACCTCGATATGCTCCATCGGCTTATCCTTGTCGGATGATTCGTCTGCGATCACCATGCTACTCACGACCAACGAGATAGCAGAGACTATCGACTTACGCTTGAAACCCCGATGCCAAGTATTAACCCTTTTTCGGTTATTTTTCTTCAATATTTTCATAGCTTCCCAACTTTCTATTCTTCTTATTAAATTTCAAAAAGTGCCAGCCCCCAAAGAGGGCTGGCGAAAAACTGCCAGGGGGACCCTAAACCCCACATACACAGTTCATTTGTTGAGCACTAAAACCCTAAAAAAAAACCTTGTCACAGGGGTAATCAAAACTGGGACAGTAATGACACAAAATCGGCGTTTTGAAATTTCAGAAAAATAACAGGAGATCAAAGAGAAGCTCTCGACCAAAGAATCGCCTTTTTAGGACCAAAACCGAAAAAAGGTGAAAACAATATTGTCTAGATGAATGAAATAGGTGGCTTCTACTTGGTAGAAGAAGACTTTATCGAGGCGATTTTATGGGGCAGCTTGGAGAGTAACGTGCTTAATATTCAAATCTGAGACTGAACTTCATCACGATAACTGGCTGGAAGCTGGCCAAACATGTCCTTAAAATGCCGACTGAAATAACTATGAGAGGTGAATCCGACACGATAAGCAATTTCTGATACGGGGCTTTGTGTTTCCACCAGCATACGGCGGGAGTTTTCCAGCCTTACCTCCCGCACAAACTGCATAGGCGTTTTTTCCAGATATTTTTTAAAACGTCGCTCTAACGCGCTGACCGATAAACTGGCCACCTCGGCCAATTGCTCTACAGTGATCGGCTGACTGTAGTTATTTTTTATATACTCTACAGGCTTATTCAGCTTATCCATTCTAGAAAGTGTTTTAACCGTCTCCTTAAGGTCCCGCGCCACACCATAAGTCCCTATAACGATTCCATTGGGACCTTTCAGAGCGCGCTTTGAAGTTGTAAACCATACCAGTTCTCCGGATTTTCCAATATTAAGCTCCAGACGATCGGTAATCATCTCACCGGCTAACACTCTCTTATCATCGCGCATATAGTTTTTAGCAAGGTAAGAGGGAGAGAAATCCAAATCCGAACGACCGATGACCTGATGTAAAGACCGGCAACCAACATGCTCGATAAATTCCCGATTACAATGGACCACATAGCCAGACTCGTCTTTTATCCAAAAGATAATATCTGATATCAGATCAAAAACTGCAATTATCTGTTGCGTAGAGACCTGCTCCAACACTGACTTGTACTTCATTATTTCTATCTACGTATTTAAGCACCAAACCCACAACAGTACCAACTCCACACCTTGGCGAGCACCAGGACACATCCGTGAAATGAATTTACAGAGAATACTAAAAATCGAGATACATTGATAAAATACTAAAAAGCACCTTCCCGACACTCGCCACGCACTTCAGCACCATAGACGGAAACAACGCGTTCAATCTCAAAGTAGCCGCGCTCACAAAAGCCGGTTTCCAGCATTTTTTGTTCAAGCGCCCAATTGAAATAATCTTCGACTCGACGACTTGAAGCACCGCCTATGCCTCCGGCTCTTTGCTGCATCCGCCGCTGAGAACTGGGCTGTGATGATGCGGGCGGGGGGATATCACGCTGCTCTCGCTCAAGGGTAAAAGTAAAGCGCTTGGCACCATTCGGGGCAATCTCAGTAATAAAGGATTCCTTCATGCCAGGAATAGGTTTATTGCTGGAACATGCTGCAAGAAAAACAGAAAGCACCAAACAACCCGCAATGCGTGACAACAAATAAGGAACAGTTTTTTTATTATTCACCTAAACAACTCCACCTGAATGACAGCCATTGTAATTAGCAATATGACAGCCTACGTTTTCGCAATTACTTTATTGCTTACTTAAAGACAACGGTTTTATTGCCATGAATAAATACCCGCTCCTGTAACACCAATTGCAGGGCTCGCGTTAGCACCTGCTTTTCTACATCTCGGCCGGCATCCGCCATGGTTTCTGCCGAATAGGCATGATCCACATGAATCACATCCTGCTCAATGATCGGCCCTTCATCCAGGTCATCGGTAACGAAATGTGCTGTAGCCCCTATGATTTTCACTCCACGCTCATAGGCCTGCTGGTAGGGCTTAGCGCCAATAAAAGCCGGCAGGAAGGAGTGGTGGATATTAATAATACGACCACTGTAGCGGGCCACAAAATCGGAGGTAAGCACTCGCATGTACTTAGCCAGTACCAGGTAATCCGGATTGTACTCGTCCGCCAGTGCGGCCACCTGCTGTTCGTGCTCGCTTCGCTCCAGTCCCTCTGCCGAGATACAGTGGAAAGGAATATCAAACTTCTGTACCAATTTCCCCAAATCCGGATGATTGCCTATCACTGCAGCAATCTCTACATCCATCGCAGCGGAATAGCACTTCATCAGAATATCGCCCAGACAGTGAGGTTCGCGGGTAACCATCAGTACCAGGCGCTTCTTGCCCTCGGCGGAGACCAAACTCCGCTCGGCGCCTCGTGGCAAGGTCATATCCAGATCTTCGAGGAAAGTCTCATCATTGAAGATCCCTTCCAGGGCTGTACGCATAAAAAAGCGGCCCTGCTCCCGATCCACGAACTCATCGTTCTTGGTGATGTTCAACTGGTGCTTGTAGCAAATGTTGGTAATCTTCGCGATCAGACCCTTATCATCGGGGCAGTCGGTCAGCAGTATCTTCTTTTCCATGGTCAAAATTCAGGCCAAATATCCAGAAGCCAGACTATACACTATGCCGACTTAACGATTCAGCGATCCACTCCGGGGAGAACATGGATAAGAACCTTTACGCCGATCATATGGCCACTTTGTGCTACCGCTACGACGAAATACTCGAACAAAGCGGGTTTGATACCCTCAACGTATTCAGTGGTGCCCCCAGGGTGCAGCTCCTGGATGACAACTACTATCCCTTCAAGGTAAATCCCCATTTTAAGGCGCTGGCCCCCATCACTGACAACCCCCACAGCTGGGTCATCTACCGACGTGGGCAGAAGCCGAAGCTTTTGTTCTATCGACCTGTCGACTTTTGGCACTATGTACCGCCTGCTCCGCAGACATTTTGGAGTGAGTTCTACGATATCGAGCTTCTGAGCAAGCCCGCCGATGCGCAGGAATTCCTGAACGCAGAGAATGCTGCCTTTATCGGCGAAAGTGAAAAGCTAAAGGGCTGGTCCCTCGGGGACGAAAACCCGGAACTTTTGATCAACCGCTTGCACTGGGCGCGCGCTTACAAAACACCTTACGAAGTAGCCTGCTTGCGTGAGGCCAATCGCATTGCCGTAGCGGGTCACCGCGCCGCCGAACAGGCCTTCCGCGGCGGTGACAGCGAATTTGAAATCAACCAGGCTTACCTCGGAGCTACCGGTCAGGGCGAAAACCGTATGCCCTATGGCAATATCGTTGCCTTAAATGAACACGCTGCGATCCTGCACTACACCCACCTGTCCACCACTCGCCTGCCTGAAGCACAATTGAGAAGCTTCCTGATTGATGCCGGGGCCGATTGCAACGGATACTGTGCGGATATCACCCGCACCTATGCCTACGCCAACACCGAATTCGCTCAGCTGGTAGCGGCTATGAATGAGAAACAGTTGGAGCTGGTGGATGGGCTTAAGCCCGGCCTGCCCTACCCTGAGCTACACCGCCAGTGCCATTTGAACGTCGGTGAACTACTCGCCCGGTTTGGCATTATCAAAACCTCCGCCGAAAGCGCGGTGGAATCCGGCCTGACTCGCCCATTTTTACCTCATGGCCTGGGTCACTTCCTCGGCCTGCAGGTCCACGATGTGGGCGGTTTCCAGAGCGAACCCGACGGTGGCACTACACCCCCACCAGCAGAGTACCCCTTCCTGCGTACCAGCCGGACTATCGAGGAAAACCAAGTCTTTACCATAGAGCCAGGACTCTATTTCATCGATAGTTTGCTCGCGGAACTGAAGAACTCAAATCTCGCCACAGAAGTACATTGGGATAAAGTCGACAGCTTCCGTCCCTACGGCGGCGTACGTATTGAAGATAATGTGGTGGTGCATGCAACGGGCAATGAAAACCTATCCCGCATAGAGTAAGCCATATCCTGCAGCGATAGTATGAGCGAGTTTATTCAAAGACTCACTCCCTATCGGGTTGCCAAGAAGTCACTCGGCAGCTTACTCAAGAAGCTGCCGAGTACTGAATAGCTCAGCAACCAGAAGGGGGACTTTACCTTCAATCTGATTGCTGAGGACCCACAATAAAAATCAAAAAAAATCGATTGTTCGCAGACTCTTCAAACGCCCTACCGCTCTTACTTCTCCCTCTATCGAATCCCTCTAACCAACCCACTTTTCACTACCCCATGTCCCTTGCCTTAATATAAAAAAACATCCAACCTCCGCCACGGAAAATACAAAAAAAGGCAAATCCCATGAGAAAAAACATACTGGCGGCGTTGATCGCCGCCACTGTATTAACAGCCGCCAACTCTGTCTCTGCGAAATCGATCGAGTATGTTTTTTACGATAAAGAGGGTATTGCCGGCACTGAAATTATTGAGCAAGAGGGTTCGAAGGTTTCCGGCGAATTAAAACTCGGATGGAATAACCGCCGTCTAAACCTTAAAGAGAGCTTTACTATCGGTGATGCAGCGATACCCGAACGGTTATCCATCGAAGGTGTCAGTCCTTTCGGCGCTCCCGTCAGTGAAGAGTATTCTATAGAAAATGGCATTGCCCGCTGGCAGGGCTCCGATGAGCATGGCAGTGCAAAAACCTCCGAAGCCCAATTTTATATCCCCAAAAACAGTACTCTCGCCGTACAAGCGCAATTAGTCAAAGCACTACTTGCCGATGCAGACCAAAATATCAATTTACTACCTCAGGGAAATGCACGCCTGCATAAACTCGATCAATTAACCCTGCAACAAGACGGCGAGAAAAAAACGATTTACCTCTACGGCATTAGCGGCCTTGGATTTACACCCGATTTAGCTTGGTACGATGAAAGTGGGAATCTGTTTGCCGCTGATGAAGGCGGCTGGTTCGCCATTCTGCGTAAAGGCTGGGATAAATCACATCTGGAGGCACTGAAAACCCGACAAGTCGCAGCGGCAGACCAGTACCTGCAGGAGCTTGCCGAGAAACACACTCATACTTCAACCCAACCGGTCCTGATCAGCAATGTTAACCTGGTCGATATCAAAGCGGGCAAGCTGCAGAAAAAACGTCATGTATTAGTTGAAAATGGAAAAATCGCACAGATCAGTAAAAAGCCGATCAAGCTGAAAGGTGCAACAATTATTGATGCCCGTGGCCATACACTGATTCCCGGACTCTGGGATATGCATGCACACTTATCTCCCACCGATGGCACACTGAATATGGCCGCAGGTATTATCAATGTGCGCGATATCGGTAATACCCACGAAAATATTTCACGTATCTCCGGCCTGTTCGAGTCTGAGCAGATTATCGGTGGTGACCTGTTCCGCGCAGGCTTTATGGACCGGGAAAGCGAAAATTCCATGCGCATGGGCAAGACCGCCGATAGCCTTGAAGAGGCCAAAGAAATTGTCGAATGGTATGCGGAGCGCGGCTACCAACAAATTAAAACCTACAGCTCTATGGAACCTGAGTGGATCGCCCCACTGGCGAAACATATTCACGAAAATAATATGCGCTTATCCGGCCATATCCCCGCTTTTATGACTGCAGAAGAAGCGGTAGATGCCGGCTTTGATGAGATCCAGCATATCAATATGCTGTTCCTCAACTTTATGGGCAAGATCGATACGCGCAAGAAATTGCGCTTTACCGAACTCGGAGAACACGGGCACGAACTGGACCTGAACAGCAAGGCAGTAGCAGTTTTCCTCGATAAACTGGCCAAAAAGGGCACAGTAGTAGATGCAACTACCACCGTATTTAGCTCTATGCTGTTGCGCCAACAGGGCAAGGTGGACCCGGAATTCGCCGATATTACCGAGCATCTGCCGGTCAACATTCAGCGCCACTTTGTCGGTGCCGAGCTGGATGTTAAACCGGAACACCGGGATGATTACGACCTATCAGCAAAAGCCCTGCTGGAAATGATGCGCAAGCTGTATGAACATAAAGTCACTATGGTAGCAGGTTCCGATGGTATTCCCGGCTTCACCCTGCTGCGTGAGCTGGAACTGTATGCCAAAGCGGGTATCCCCAATATCGACGTGCTACGCACCGCCACCCTGGTACCGGCGCAAGTGATGGGGGCCGATCAATACACCGGCAGTATTGAAGTGGGTAAAAATGCAGACCTGGTGTTGCTGGAAGGAAATCCGCTGGAGGATATCACGGCATTACGTCGCACGGCATTGGTCCTTGAAGGGCAAAACCTGTATCGCCCCGATGAACTGTACACAGCCCTGGGTATTAAGCCTTTCCATCCATCAGTGCCTTTTGAGTTAAACAGCATTACAACGGTTGTGGCCAAATCCGAATAACAGGACAAATTAACTCAGCACAAAAAAACCGGCAATCAGAACGATGGCCGGTTTTTTTATCAAACGGCTATTAAGCCAATTCGGTGCGCACTGCGCGCGCAGCCTCAACCATATTCAGCAGGGATGAACCCACCTCGGCCCAATTACGGGTCTTAAGACCGCAATCCGGGTTCACCCAGAGTCGCTCAACCGGTACCACCTCGGCAATTTTTTTCAACCGTTCCACCAACTCCCCTCGCTCCGGCACATTGGGAGAGTGGATATCATAAATACCCGGGCCAATTTCATTGGGGTAGCCACCGACTTTTTTAGCAAAGGCACTGAGCAGGCGCAAGTCGGAACGGGCCGACTCGATGGTAATCACATCGGCATCCAGCGAGACAATCGCATCCATAATTGCATTGAAATTGCTGTAACACATATGGGTATGGATCTGTGTCTCCGCTTTCACCTCGCTACAGGTATAACGGAAACAACCCACTGCCCAGGCAAAATAATCCTCGTGCTCAGATTCTCTCAAGGGCACACCTTCACGCAGGGCCGGCTCATCAATCTGGATAATGCCTATCCCTGCCGCTTCCAGATCCAACACTTCTTCACGGAGCGCTTCGGCAATCTGTAAACAACTCTCACTGCGGTGAATATCCTCCCTTGGGAATGACCAGTTGAGAATAGTGACCGGCCCCGTCAGCATGCCTTTTACCGGCTTGCTGGTTAGGCTCTGAGCGTAACTGCTCCACTCTACCGTCATGGCCTTGGGGCGGGAGATATCAGCAAAAATGATCGGTGGCTTCACGCAGCGGGAACCATAACTCTGCACCCAACCGTTACCGGTGTGGACAAAGCCATCCAACTGCTCACCGAAGTACTCCACCATGTCGTTGCGTTCGGCTTCGCCATGCACCAACACATCCAGGCCGAGGATTTCCTGGCGGCGAATTGCTTCGCCAATCTCGGCACGCAGGTGCTCACGATAATCCTTTTCGGTAATTTCATTGTTGCGATACTTACGACGCACACCGCGTAAAAGGTCGGTTTGAGGGAATGAGCCAATCGTCGTGGTGGGCAACAACGGCAATTGCCAGCGCTGCGCCTGCACCGGCGAGCGTTCCAGGTAGCGCTGCTCACGCCAGGTATCCTGCAGGCAAGCAGCGACAGATCGGCTAGTTTGCAGAATTTCTTCATCAGACACGATGGCTGCCGCTGCCGCCTCCAGCTGCTGCTGCAAGCGGCCCAACTCTTGGAGCTTCTCGCGACTATAAGCGAGCTTTTGCCTCTGCTCCTTCGGCAGGGAAACTTCTGACTCCAAGTCCACCGGGCTGTGCAACAGCGAGCAACTGGCAGACAACCACAGGCGATCGCCCAATTGCTCTGCCAAAGGCTTTAAAGTGCGCTGCCATTTTTCCAGGTCGGCTCGCCATACGTTGCGCCCATTAATTACGCCGGTAGACAACACCAGGTGCTCCCCCGCTAATTGAGCGGCGGTCTCCAGTTCTTCCGGCGCGCGCACACAATCGATATGGACGCCGGAAACCGGCAGGGAGAAAGCCAATTGCAGGTTTTCGCGCAGGGGAGAAAAATAGGTGGCCAGCAGTAATTTCAGCTCTGCGGCAACGCCGGAAATTTTCTGATAGACACTATCAAATGCGCCGCGCCACTCATCTGGCAAGTCAAGGCCCAGTATCGGTTCATCCAGCTGTACCCAATCTACGCCCAACTCAGCGAGCTGAGACAGCAATTCCGCATAACAGGGCAAAAGTTTCGGCAGCAACTCCAGGCCGCTGTCTAAACCCCGTCCAAGCCACAAGTAAGTCAAAGGTCCAATCACAACCGGCTTGGCCTTGTGTCCCTGAGATTGGGCTTCACGAACCTCGGTAAGTAACCACTCACTATCCAGAAGAAATTCCAGATCACTGGAAAGCTCTGGCACCAGATAATGGTAATTGGTGTCAAACCACTTAGTCATAGCGCACGCCGCTACCGGTTGCCCCGAGGGCGCACGGCCGCGGGCCAGACGGAAATACTGGTCCAGCTTGTTGTCCGCAGCACCTTCAGCAAATCGCTCACCCACCACACCAAACATCAACGAGTGATTGAGCACCTGGTCATACCAGGCAAAATCACCCACGGCCACACAGGCCAGGCCGGCATCGCTCTGCGCCTGCCAGTTTGCCCGGCGAATCTCAGCGCCCACCGCCAGCAATTCCTGTTGAGGGATATCTCCACGCCAATAGGCCTCTTGGACCTTTTTAAGTTCGCGGTCGGCGCCAATACGCGGATAGCCGAGAATATGTGTCTGCACCATGTTCGTTTTCCCAAGTCCATTCCTGTGAGGGGCCCAACACCCCAAAAACAATCACCCGCACTTGCGATGACCGGGTCACCACCGTTTACGGAAGTTCTGACTTGATTGTGTCCGCACAGTGTTGTTCAATCAATTTCATATTTTTTGTATTAAACATGAATAAAACTCATGATGATTGAATTGCGTCATTTACGCGCATTGAGCCTATTGCGGGAAACCGGCAGCCTGGTGCGGGCTGCGGAGCGCCTTCATCTAACGCAGTCCGCCCTGTCACATCTGTTTCGCGAGATGGAAGACCGCCACGGACAAGAACTTTTTGTGCGCAAGTCACGGCCTTTGCGCTTTACCAGTGCTGGGCTTAGGTTACTGCAACTGGGCGATGACATATTGCCGAGAGTGGAAGTAGCACAACGCGACCTGGCACGCCTGGCATCAGGACAAGCCGGCAGGTTGAATATTGCGATTGAGTGCCACAGTTGCTACCAGTGGCTGATGCCCGCCCTCAACACCTATCGCGATGGCTGGCCCGAGGTGGAACTGGATCTTTGCAGTGGCTTTCACTTTGCCCCCCTGCCAGCATTGGTGCGCGGCGACCTGGATTTGGTTGTAACCTCCAATCCGGACCCGGAGCTCAAGGGATTACATTATGAACCGCTTTTCAGTTTTGAGATGTGCCTTGCCATAAGCCTCAAGCACTCTCTGCTACAGGAACTTAAGCGACGCTGGGTGGAGCCACAGGAATTAGCCAAAGAGGTTCAAATTACTTATCCCGTAGAGCGGGAGCGGCTGGATATATTCCAGCACTTCCTCGACCCCGCAGGCGTGGAGCCCGCCGGTATCCGCACCGCAGAACTCACCGTAATGATGGTACAGCTGGTCGCCAGTGGCCGTGGGGTTTGCGCCTTGCCCAATTGGGCTCTATACGAGTATCTGCAAAAGGGATTTGTCGCCCAATTACAGCTCGGCAGAGAAGGCCTCTGGAGCACGCTTTACGCGGCGGTAAGGGAAGATCTGCGGGAGCAGCCCTACTTGGCTGATTTCCTCAAAACCGCGCGCAATACCTGCTTCGCCAATCTGCAAGGTATCCGCACCGCCAGGGCCAGGGCCAGGGCCAGGGCCAGCCCAACAATGACTGAAGCCACTTAATAGGCGCCCACGCCTTACAAAAGTTAACTGGGCAGGGAAAATCAACCCATGAATAATACGAAAAGCAGGCACAACACCATTCGATAATTCACACAAGATCAAACTTTTGCAATACCCGGCGAGGCCGGTAAAACCACTCGACAAATAAGTACACGTAATACTGGCTGACTGCCAACCAAAGAGTAGAATTTTGTAGGAGACGCTCTATGTCAAACTCAGTGAAACGATGGAATCCGGTGAGCAAAGGGCTGCATTGGCTTTTTGTATTCCTTTTAATTTCGGTTTGGGGGGCTGTCGAACTGCATGAGTTTTATGAAAGGGGAGACCCTATGCGCGGCTGGTTTATGCAACTGCACTTCTCGCTGGGCATCGGAGTCTTGCTCTTACTGACCCTGCGCCTCTACTGGCGCACACGGCACAAACGCCCGCAACTTAAGGGCAATCAATGGCAAAAAGCACTGTCCGGCTTAACCCACTGGGGGCTTTACCTGCTAATTATTGCCATGCCGGTATCGGGCATCGCTATGCGCCAGCTATTTGGGCGGAGTAGCGAATTTTTTGGGCTTTTTGCAGTGCCTGAATTACTGACAAAAAATCCAGATTTGGGCAAACAGATCGCCTTCCTGCACAAAGAGGTTCTGTGGCCTTCGCTACTGATATTGGTAGGACTTCACATCGTCGCTGCACTCTGGCATCACTTCGTGATACGCGACAACACGCTTAGTCGCATGCTGCCCCAACGATAAAAGGAGCTTGGAAAGGGAAAAATAAGAAAGGGGCGTCACATTCCTGTGCGCCCCTCCTGAATCACCTAAGCAGCCTGTAACAAAAGACCCTAACTCACTTGTCGCTATTGCCACGAGTGAACTTTGGCTTACCTTTTGGCTTACCTTTTGGCTTGCTCTTGGGCTTGCCTTTTGGCTTCACGCCCGCCTCATCAAAGCGGGTGATTTTCATCGGTTTGCCTGCAACGCGCACTTTCTTGAGGTGCTCGAAGATCTCTTTTGGCATTCCTGAAGGCAAATCTACGGTGGTGAAATCCGTGTAAATTTCAATGCGGCCAATGTGGGAACTGTCCAGATCTACTTCATTGGCAATGGCACCGACAATGCTACCGGGACGCACCCCCTGATCGCGCCCCACCTCAATCCGAAAACGCTCCAAGCCCTCATCGGGGGGCGACATCTTACGGTCCTTCTCGAAACTTTCCTTCTTGCGGCGACGCCCATCAAAATCTTCGTCCCGCTCGCGTCTCTCTTTGCGCGGCCGCTGCTCATTTTCTTGAATCAGCAGAGGCTGGTCTCCCTGGGCCATAGATGCCAGCGCTGCACCAACGTCTAGTGGATCCACGTCGTTCTGAGCCAAAAATTCCTCAACCAATTGACGGTAAGGAGCCAAATCGGTCTGGCCTTCCAAGGTCGCCGTGATGCGCTCGCGGAAGCGTTGCATACGGGCGCTGTTGACCACCTCCGCACTGGGCAGCTCCAACTTTTCGATAGCCTTTTTGGTGGCCTTCTCGATCACGCGCAGCATACGGCGCTCACGCGGCGCCACAAACAGAATCGCATCGCCCTCGCGGCCAGCACGGCCAGTACGGCCGATACGGTGGATGTAAGCTTCGGTATCGTAGGGAATATCGTAGTTAATTACGTGACTGATGCGCTTCACATCCAGGCCGCGCGCCGCTACGTCGGTAGCCACAACAATATCCAGCTTGCCTTTCTTGAGTTTATCGATCACTCCTTCACGGAGGTTCTGTGCCATATCCCCGTTCAGCGCGGCGCTGGCAAAACCTCGAGCCGCCAGCTTATCAGCCAGCTCTACGGTACTGTTCTTGGTGCGAACGAAGATGATCGTGGCATCTACCGGCTCCGCTTCCAGAATACGGGTCAGCGCATCCAGCTTGTGCAAACCACCAACCGGCCAATAACGCTGGCGAATAGTCTCCGCAGTCTCGGTCTTAACCCGAATTTTCACCTCTACCGGATCGCGCAAATGCTCACGGGCGATCCGGGCAATTTCTTTGGGCATGGTGGCAGAAAACAGGGCGATCTGGCGCTCCTCAGGAATCTGCTCAAGCACCCACTGGACATCGTCGATAAAGCCCATGCGCAGCATCTCATCGGCTTCATCCAGCACCAGAGTACTCAGGTTCGACAGGTCCAGGGAGCTGCGACGCATGTGGTCCATCACCCGCCCAGGTGTACCCACAACCAACTGCACGCCGCGCTTCAACTGCTGCATCTGTCCGCGGTAATCAGCACCGCCGTAGATCGGCGCTACATGAAAGCCCTTCAATTTTGAAGCGTAGGACTGGAAAGCTTCGGCCACCTGGATGGCCAATTCACGGGTCGGCGCCAGCACCAGTGCCTGAGGGCGGCGGTTGTTGAGGTCCAGCTTGGCCAGTAGCGGCAAAGCAAAAGCTGCTGTCTTGCCAGTACCAGTCTGGGCCTGACCTAGTACGTCACGCCCCTCCATCAGGGACGGAATTGTCTCAGCCTGAATCGGGGATGGGGTCTCGTAGCCGAGCTTTTCGATGGCACTGAGGAGTTCAGGCGGCAGACCCAACTGGTCAAAGCCGGCCGCTTTAGGGGTATCGGTCATTTCGGAAGTCACTTGAAGCCAAAGTCCCAATCGCGGGACCGGAGCGGTAGGTAAAAGGCCGCGCAGTCTAACAGGTTAGACGTTCCAGATCAGCCTATTTTTTAAACAAAAGGTAGCCATACCAGATGGCAACCTACAAACGCCCAGGCCCAAAGCGAAGCCTGGGGCTAACAGGACGTAAGACAGCTTAGACCACAAAGCTAGCTTGCATCCTTACTACTGGCGCCGGATAGCCCGAACAGGGATCCCCCCACCGCAACACCCTGCAAGCGTTTTGCCACCCCATCAATTGTGAGGCGCGCAGCCCGAGAAAAGCTGCCATCTACCTGCGTTTGCTCATAAAGGTAGGTATGGAAACGCTGGAACAAGGTGAAATCTACCGCCGCCGGCTCAGACCAAAAACTCGAAAGCACACCTTGATGGGTCAAGCCAGGCATATCATACAGCGCCCGACCAAGCACTTTGGTCGGCACTTTATGTAACAGCGCAGAAATACCGACGGTGCTATTGATAGTCACTACACCGAGCGTGTGGTCGAGCAACGTGGGCAGGTGCAAATCATGACAGTAGATTACCCGGCCCTGAATGCTATAGCGCACTTCCAAAATATCGATCAGCTTTTGATAGTGGCAAAAACCGCGATCCATGGGGTGATGCTTTATCACTATCACCGCATCATTTGGGGCATTTTCAGCAAAAGATTTCAGCACCCCATCAATCGCATTCTCAATTGAGAGTAAATCAGAGTGTTCTCGCAGCTGGAAGTCATCGCGTGTTTGCAAGGGAAACAAAAAGAAGCGCCGGCTAAATTCGCCAACTAACCTGGGGGTCAAAGAGCGCTCCGTCGCTTTATACAGCGCTTTGCGAGCAAAGCTTCGCAACCAGCAAATGGCCTCAGCTTTCCAATCCCGGTTGCGGTGATGGTGATACTGCGGGAATCTCGAATTCGCTAAACGCATTGCCGCGTAATAGCCAATCGCAAAGCATGCGCGATGCCAAAACGTTTGCCCCACCGGTAGCCCAGGCTGACGACCACTTGGCTCGTACCTTTCTATAGCCTCTCGAGACCAATTCACTTCAGAAAAAGCATTGACACCACCCCACTCCAGGGTCACAAAATCTGGTCGCAAATATCCTTCTTCGAACACAGCAAAAGCAATGTTCAAAGACTCGCAAACAGCGCGAGCTTTAGAGTGGTAACTGCGGCAATCACCATAAACAAATACCGCCTCAACGCTGTGCTCTAAAAGGTAAGCCCGAAAAAAGGATGACCAGTCACCCTCGCATCCACCGAAGTCACTCTGAAAATCTGCCCAACCAAAATAGCGATCGCCACCATTGAGGTTAATTTTGTGCGTAATTACGCCCCGCTGTGAGAGCCTCTTCGCTAACTTCGCGAAAAACGGACCATGAGGTCCCTGTAAAAAGACTGCCACAGACATGGTGTGTCGTACCCCTGGAGTTCAGTTATCTGGTGCATCGCGACTTGAGCATGCATGAAAAATGGACGAAGAAAAATTGCTGTCCTCCACACTTTGGATACCGGACTCACTGACGCAGCGGAATGCACCACTTCCTTATCCCGGCAAAACCAACTGGAAAGCCCGACAATTAAGTCAGAAACAAAAAGCACAGGGGTGCCAGTTGGCGCGGAATTCTACCAAATAGAATTATATTCTTCTACAGTAACAATCTCTATCTAGCATTACTGGTACCAACCAGCATAAATCCGCCATAAATATCGACCATCAAAGATTAATCAGGGAGGCCCCTCATACATATAGAGCATCAAGCAAAGAGAGTACGGCTTAAAAAGCCACTAGCATCTATAACGTACCAGATACCGACCAAATTTTAAGCGCCTCATGGTATACGAAGAAAAAAAATATGCCAGCCTAAATAACCACGCTAGATACGCTCAATTTCACTAACAGACAAACAGTTCCCGCCCTGGGTACATCGCAAAAATAAAGCTAGGCATCCGATCTATTAATATCTTACAGGGCAAAAAAAGCACCTTTGCAGGACTGAAATTCTCATTAAGGCACTTTAGACACCTAGCTGTAATCGCCCCAGGTGAGCCGATCTCTTCCCCACCAAACCCAGATACCGGAAAAAATCCAGTCAGCAAATCACAGATAATACAATGGGAGCAAATTTTCGCTTATCCACTTGAGGTCGAGGCGTATATATTTCTGATCATAATAAATAACACCGTGAACCGGCATAATAAGACCCATAGTACTCATCAAAAATAATTTACAGAAAAGACATAAACCTCGTTTTAAGAGATGATCCCTCCTGTAAATTCACACAAAATGTCTAGCTAGTCGACCGTCTCTTCCTCACGAAGCCGAGAAAGACGGCCATAGTAGTTACGCTGCTCTCCACTCTTCACCTTCCCCCGGTCAAGCCGGGTTAACGCCTTCTTCCAAACCCCCTCAAAGGCTTTCGCGGTTATCTTGGGAAATGGAGTAAACAAGGGGTTAAATGGATTATCGCGAGCCTGCATCCAAATTGTCATCCGGTTAGATTTTTCAAGTGCCTCTCCACGACAATGAAAACCATAGACATTCCCCACCACCAGAGTATTACCCGGAACAGACAATTTCTTAACCTGGCAGCCCATTTTATCAAGGTCTTCTTTATTTATTCGAAAGGACCCATCCCAATAGCGTCCAGATGCTCGCTCAACCCCTTTCTTACAGGCTTCAAGGCTCTCTTTGTACTCCCACGTCAACCTTTGCCAGGTAAGCCGCTGAGAGCCTGATACGTAAACGTAAGAACCATTTTTGTCGCTGGTATCATCTATATAGAGCCAAGCCTTTACGCAAGGATGAAAAGTATCTGCATGGAGATCGCGTTGCGGATCTGGCCGTGGGTCCACATTTTCATGATTACAAAGATTTTCAATATAGAATAACGGTGGACGGTTCTTTGACGAACAAAATCGCATTAACCGATCCAGTTTTTCATTTCTCACAAATCTCTGAAACTCAGGTGCTCTTTTCCTTTCTTCGAAATCCATGAAAATTCTCTGAGTGACCGTTGTCCCCTCAATTACCTCCCTAACCGGCCCCTCAAATTTATTCAGTTCCTCAACCAATCTAGTAAATTGTACTTGCGGCAAAAAATTTTCTTTTAGGATATAACCATTATTAATGAATTCTCGACGACACTCAGATGACACCAAAGGCGAAAGAAGAAGCAGGCGGAATCTGAATAAAAAATGAGCCAACAGCACCCTGAAAACATGCAGGCCGCAACGATTTAGCCAATAATTGCCTAAGATAGGATTGTTCTTGAAGCTCTTCCCCCAACTAAGTAATTCAAATAACCACTTTGGTATTTTCCAAGTCAAATGTAATATGGACCGCAGCATAACTGCCTCCTTAAAAATCCAAAAGAATATTTATGCTCGCAGGTCAACCAAGGGGATTAGCATCTAATCTAACCCCAGATGTAGGCAGCGGGAATAACCACCCTGCTATCAATACTGTAAAAATTTCCTTCGATACCAATAAAAAAACTTAATCAAAAGACTCTTTCGGCGTTTCGAAGCTCGCTCTCTTTCAAGTAACTCAACCGTAGTTTTCGCATCAATGTAATCGCCAGACGTATTATCCACATACACCGGATATAACAGTAAGGTGCCTGCTATTAGCTGGTCTAAAGTGAGCCTGCGCCCTCTACGGGCACTGAAATCTTCAAGGTCTGCTTTTATCTGCCCTCGCCTGGAAAGCAAGACGTCATGGGTCAATCCCCAGCCAGCATAAAAAGGCAAACCGTAGGTTACAACCTTAATTCCACGCAACAGGGCTTCAAACCCAGCTAGTGAACTCATTGTGTGTACTTCATCAACCCGGTCAAGAAGGAGAGATATATCCCCTTCATTGACGAGCGTGTCATAAACTGGCTTGGCCCCTGACGGCAATGCTCCAAGACGAGCACCGGCGACAACATCAGGGTGAGGTTTATAGACGATATATGCATCCGGATTCGCCTTTCTTACCTGCTCCAAAAGAGATAAATTACTCTTTACAACAGGAGAGCCACAGGCAATAGATGCATCACTTTCCACTTGTCCAGGCACTAGGATAACGCACTGGTTATTGGGAAGAGGCAAGCAAACAGCCCCCGCCATATTGTACTTGGTCACTCGCTTACTCAGCAGCAACGCGTGTAAACTTTGAGCTCTACCCAGCAGCGAGGCACTAAAAATGGTCTCGCTTAAAATAACTTCAAGATCACTCGGGGATCTGGCATCAAAATAAATACCACGCCCGTCAAATACCAGAGAGGTAGGCGCCACTAAGTCTGCACCCAATCCCGCCGAGCGTAAAAAGCCATCTTCTACATGCCAGAGTTTCTGCTGCAACCGATCAATTTTTGTATGTAATAAATCAGTAACCCGGCTCGCCCATATAAAAACATTCGTTCCCGCAGGAAAACGTGAGATCTCTTTCTGTTTTTTAACAAAAGCAACTTTAGTTTTATTGGCGAGAAAACTAGGGATAAAGCCCCGCTTCCAAAGTGAAAACCCTACGCCCAGCCAAGTACCCTCAAATCTCAGCCACTGCCTCTTTTGCTCAACAATTAAAGCAACAGTATCCTCGAACTGACACTTGTCACCGGAATAAGGATTTATATATTGACTATACCTGAAATAAGCTGCTGCAAACACATGGGGTAAGGTGCGATTCAGACTGCGACGATCAGATCTTTGGCGATCCCGGGTTAATCCCCAACCAGCATAGAAGGGGATTCCAAAACAGTGTACTTCTTTACCTGCTATTAATGCGTCGAAACCAAGCTGGCTAGTTACCACATAAACCTTATCGACCTGATCGAATATTGCCCAGGGGGAGATATCCTCAGCAATGATTCTGCACCCCTTTCTTGAAGCCAGCTCCAAAAGATATCCACGCTTCTTCCCAGCTATGACATCGGGGTGTATTTTAACGCATATCTCTGCATCCGGATTTTCTGCAATGGCCCTGTCCAACATCTCCCGAAAATGTCTCTCCGACCCCTGCCCAGCAGTAACAGACACATCGCCAAAAGTCTGGTCCACCACCAAAACGCCTGGACGCTTAGCCGGCCAATCCAGTGCTTGATCTATGGACTGGTTATACTTACAAAGCCGGTTGAGCCGCAATAATTCCAGTCCCGCTTCGGCACGCTTCAGTTCTGAAGGGGAAAAATCGCCGTCTTTAATCAAGGTTTCCAAATCGCTGGGCCTTGAAGCGTCGTAATAGATTCCTGTTTTATCCACCACTAAACTATGCGGCTGCGCGCCTTGAACCCCCAATCCCAAGGAGCGTAAAAATCCATCTTCGATACTAATGAAAGGAAGATCTGATCCAGTAGCAATTTTCTTTGCCTTAACGGCCGTTGCTTTCAGTCCCCAGCCGACCATACAGCTTATAGAGCTACCTGGTCGATAAAAAAAATATTGGCAAGGAGCTCCCAGGAAATTTTCCAGGTTATGCAATCGGCGTAAACCCAGGGAACAATGACCAATTACAGACATTTTCTGGCCTCGACCAATAGACTTTCTCGAAGTAATTCATTCTCAGCCAAACCAAGAATTCCATCTACCCATATCGAAGCTTGCATAGGTAACAATAAGCCGTTTTCACGATGACGAACTACCTTGCTATAGATGTCACCTTCAGCATAGATACCCACAGCACCACTCAAAGTAATATCGAAAAATTTCGTGTGTGATCTGGCCCGATTAAACGGTGAATCCAGTAGTGGCGCCAAGCCTATGGTGCGGCCGGGCCCCTGGAGCATAGATAAATAGGTGGGCCACTTCATGGGATGCAACACCTTGACTCGAGGTATATTGCAAAAGAGACGATTGACACTGGTATTCCCAATGATCTCGAAAGTTAGCCTTGAATTCCGCTCAAGAACCTCTTCAATAACAGGCAATAGCCAATGGATATCGGCCTGATGCGATGCCGAACCGTGATAAAAAACATTCAATGCCGGTTCGGAAGCTGCCTTTAGGGGTCCAGCCTGCAGTAATTCAGGAGACCAATCAGAATACTTTTGCTGCAAATAAGGCGTTGATACCCAAAGCTGCGCACCCACTGATTTCAGCCAATGCTGTTTTGACCAGCTGTAACGTAGAATCTTGGCCTGATATCTGAGCGGCATCGCAGTAAAGGCACGCCAATCAAACAGATCATCATCCATGAAAAAATGGATCTTAGAAATTTTAGCCAAATTTTGATCCAGTAAGGATTGCCACTTGCTAGGGACATACCGCACAAAGATCACCTCAGCCCCCTGCAGTTGTCCCTCTGCCGGAAGTTGATCAAAAGTTAAACGCTCGGCATCGACCCCCAATTTTCTCAGGTATGGCAAAATAAAATAATCCGTGGAGGGATTTCTTCCTTCCTCCACAATCAGCCAGCGGCTAACTCGATCCAAACCAGTCACCTGAACTCAACTCTCAAAGGGAAATACAATCGGTAGCAGCACTAAAACCGTAATCGAATAAGCAATGGTGAGTGGCAAACCCGCGCGCAGGAAGTCGCGCAAGTGATAGCCACCGAGGTTTTGCACAATCAGATTGGTCTGGTAACCAAACGGGGTAAGAAAACTCGCACTGGCCCCATAGGCCACAGCCATCACAAACGGCATCCAGCTTACACCGAAACTCTCGGCTAGGCTCCACGCCAGGGGGAAGGTCAGTGCTGCGGCTGCATTGTTGGTCATGAGTTCAGTCAGCAAGAGGGTTAGCAAAAATACTCCCACTACGCCAGCAAATGGGCCAGAATCCCATAAAACTAACCGCATTGACTGAGCCAGGGTATCCGCCAGACCGCTGCCAGAAAACGCCTCTGCCAATACAAGGGCGCTGGCGATAATCACCCAAATTTGAAAGGGAAAACGCCGCTGGAGTTCCGATGTTGTTACGATATTAAGCGCCAACATACCCCCCAGTAATACCACCAACCCCTTTAACAACGAAAAAAATCCCAGCGCAGAGCCCGCAACTACTGTTGCAAATCCAACTCCAAGTAACCAACTGTTTTTCTGGGAAAGCTGCCGCTGCAATTGAGCGCCACTTATTACAAAAAAGTTCTTATCGATATTACGGTGATGTTTAAAGTCCTGACCCACGGCCAGCAATAGCGCATCTCCAGATTGTAACCTGATCTCTCCGAATTTACCAGAAAGCCGATCGCCCCCGCGACGTATGGCCACTACCGCCGCATCAAACCGAGTTCGAAACTGACAGCTTTTTAAAGTTTCACCGATAATGCTTGAGTTTGAAGTTAATACCACTTCAGTTAAATCCATATGGAGAGCATCATCATCCAAGGCAAATAGACGCAGCCCTTCGATAACCCGCAGCCTTTCTAAATCGCGAATGTCTCCACTAAAAATCAGCTTATCCCCACTACGTATCACTTCGGTAGGCGCAACGGGACTAATACTAAGCCCATTACGTACAATCTCTACTAAATATAGTGTTTCAAGCTGACGGAGATTGTTGTGCTCAACACTGTAACCATTCAGAGAGGAATCATCGATAACCTCTGCCTCCAGTAAATACCGAGCAACCTCCTCCTCAACTGTGTCGCCAGTAGGAACTAGATGGTTGCACGTAAGTAGTATTGCGAGCCCAACTAAAACAGCTCCAATACCTACAGGAAGGAAGGTAAAAAACTCTAATGGAGCCTCGCCCTTATCTAGCACAAAACTGTTTACAATTAAGTTAGTAGACGTCCCGATCAGGGTCAATGTCCCCCCCAAAATTGCAGCGTAGGAAAGAGGTAATAACAACTTTCCTGAAGGGTGACGTCGCTGTGCCTTGACACTAGATGATAGAGTTGCAACAACAGCAGTATTATTTAGAAAAGCTGAACTTAAAGCCGTAACACATATCAATTTAAATAAGGTCACCTTGAATTTTCCGCCGATAAGCCCGTCAGAAATAGCCTTCAACCAGCTCGCTTTTTCAAGTCCAATTGAAATAAGGAGAAGCATCACCAGAGTGACAAGGCCTGGATTAACAGCCTTCTGTAATACTAACTCAGATGTAACCAAACCACTCAAAAAGCAAAGTGTTGCCGCTGACACAAAAATTAAAGACGGCCTAATCCTTGTGAAAATCAAAAACACAATGGTCAACAAAAAAACGATAGATACAAAAGTCTCCATCAGAGTCATAAAAAAATTTCCGCTAACTATACTATCGTATTTTCTATTAACACCTTAACTCCCCCCCAACAACCCAGATGAAAAATGGTGTATACATATACCGACAAAAAGTCAACTGCTACCTAACAATTGGCACATTATTGTATTCATTTAACCCCAAAGAAAAATCCTCCCTCAAATGAGTCAGAAAAGGACTATAACAGGGATCAACCTCTAAATTATTCACCCAAATTTCTTTTAGATATTTTGCTTCTTTTTCAAACCGGGCACGTTTTTCTCGAGTATCATCCATACCTCGACTAACAGATTCATGATGATAAAGTTCAGCATTTGGAGTCCACAGATTTCTGTAACCGGCTTGCGCAACTTTTAGACAAAGGTCTACATCATTAAAGGCTACTTTCAGCTCTATTTCATTTAACCCACCGACTTCTTCAAAGACTTCCTTTCTAATTAATAAGCATGCAGCTGTTACAGCGAGATAGTTTTGAGTAGCTTTCAGGCGCCCCATATAACCATCACTATCTTCTTCGTGAAATTTGTGAACATGGCCAGCTAGTCCACCCAGGCCGACAACAACACCAGCATGCTGTATACGCCGATCATTATAATAAAGTTTTGCACCCACACAACCAATTTCCGGCCTTAAAGCGTGTCCTACCATTTCCGTCAACCACCCGGGAGTTATAACCTCAACATCATTGTTAATTAACCCTACAATACTCCCATTAGAATTGAAGACACCAAAATTATTAATTTTCGAATAATTAAATGGCTCATTAAAAGGTATTACTCTAACCCGACCATCAAAAGATATCTCTTTGAAGAATTCATGAATATTTGGGTCATCGCTCTGATTATCCAAAATTATAATTTCATAATTTGAGTATGCGGTCTTACCCAAAATACTTAATACACATTTTTTAAGGACATCCAGCTGATTTCTGGTTGGAATCAGCAAGCTAACAAGTGGTTCCGGCTTTGGGACTTTCCATAAAATATCAAGATGACTTCCGCTATCGCCAATACAGACGTTTACATCACTATTATACGAACTGGAAATATATCTATAAACTGTCATCTTAGCAGAATCAATATATCCGGGCGAATGCTTCAACGAAAAACGGTGGTACAAGATTCTGGGGACATGCAATATATTACAATTTCCTTCCGGATTTCCAATCGCAGTCAGAAACAATGTTAAGTCCCACGCAGTATCACTCACAATATTTGGCGTGCCGGCACTCTGTAATACTGATGCTCTAAACAAAACAAATTCACGAATATAGCTAGTTGAATATAATAAATCTGGATTCCATGCCGGCTTAAATATTGGTTTTCCTCTGCGGCCAGATTCATTAATAAGGTCTTCATCGGCATAAAAAATATGCCCATCTGGGCGTGCAACTATAGCATCATTTAAAATGCTCAAAGCATGTTCAGACAACAATGCACGCGGAGGGAAAACTAAAAAATATGAGTTTTGATTAGTGGAAGTACACTCCCTCCAATCAGAAATATTTTTAATACGTAACTTCTTGTTACACTCAGAAAACTTATGTAGTTGTAATGAAGTCTCAGTAGACACTCCATCCGATAATAAAACAATCAAATTCCAAGACTTATAATGTTGAGCATATATTGAAGCTATAGATCTCATAACTCTATTAATTTTATCTAGCGGCCCAACTGGCATTAATATTGAAATTACATGCCCCTCTTTAACACCACTCGAATAGCTCTGTAGTAATTTGTTTTCTAAATCTTTAATCCACTTATAATAGTAAATGCGAGCCCCCCCAGCTCGGAAAGTAGAGTTATATCGAACCCATAACCTTTCTATATCATTAGAAGAGTCCAATTTTCTTCGAGACAAATGCGATTTCATTCTATCCATTGCGAAGATTCGAGATACTCTTTTGATTAAAAGCTTATTGAATGTCAACCTGGTGTTAGCCGAATTAATGGAGATGCTTAAAGTCTCCCCCCCCCTTGGTAGCCAAATTAGTCGTTTAGCCAATCTTCCACTTCTAATTGGAAAAAATTGATCAATTGCTTTCCTTGTCCCACTATGTTCCAAAGGAAAATTTAGATCTAAATAACTTTGACTTGAAGTAGCAAAAAGCTCTAGCATATACCACCCTTTGGGCAAGGGCACGCCAGAAAAATTAAAGCTAGCCCCGCTTGGGCCAGCAGTTAACTCATTATCACCATAACCAGAAAAGCTATTCTTGGAATATGGAATAAAATACCTCAAATCAACACTGTATAAGTGAGGTATTTTTAGGAGGGAGATCTTTTTTTTTAGAAAAGAAAACATTAAAAAACAACTTATTGAATTCAGTAACAAAGATTAAAATTACGACGCAAGTCATCAGAAAATACAATCAGGCGACCTGAATCAATAGGCGCAACCTATTGATATAAACTATCAACTGGAGCAAAGATGGTATTCTTTGTTTATTCTATCAAAATATGTAGAAAAACCAACTTTTTGCGCTAACCTCTTCCCTTGATTTTTAAGAATATTTTCCTTGGCTTTCATATCCAACTCAGCCCACTTCCTTTTAACCTCTTGAAGAAGATCAAATTCCGTACTTGGCGGCTTGATCACAAAACGACCGTTCGTTTGAGCTACAACAAAATTTGGATTTTCTGCTTGAATTACACTTCTGTCAATGTTGCCTGCAGAGTGTACAAAGATAACATCTGTAAAGACACGACAAACATAATCAAGCATTGTGTAACTCGAAGAAGAACCAAAGATTATTATTTTCTTCCGGTACAGCGAATTCTCGTTATGAGCAACTATTATTCTACCCATATTGGGTAGATGGTTATCATAACTTACATGTTTTCGATAATTAACTCTCAGCAGGAGTTCTTCATATGCGCTTCGAGGTGGGAATATTTTATTACCTAAATCACCACACAATAAATACTCTTTATATTCATCGCTTTCGAATAATGAATACACAATTTGCTCATCTAGCTTAAGAATTTTTAGTATTTCCATAAAACTACACCTGGCTCCCTTTGGAGTCCAGTGTGAATCACAAACTCGAAAGGGGCGCTTGCAGAAATCTTTTAGCTGCGAAACTGGATGTATTAAATTATGCTCATTTTTTGAAATTGCTTCAACCTCGTCAACAGGTGTAATTTTACCTCTTTTATATGGGTAGTATTCAGGTATTACCATCTCTTTTGATGGGGCAATTAATACAGCATGTCCGAAATTATTCGAAGTTGCCAGACTGCCAAATGAAGTTAAGTAGGACCTCCAGGCATATTTTTGTTTTTCGCTTAAACCAAGTTCGCCCTTAAACTGCAAAACGCTATTATTAGAATCATTATCTAAAAAAAGCCAGCCGGCCTTACCCTCTAAAACTTTCAGATCCCCTTCAATAGAAAATTTAATTACATCATATCCCCTCCCTTGAATTTCAAAACCAAAAACTCCACCAGGGGAATTAATAGGGATTTTTTCCCCGAACCCACACTTGTATTGTGCACGGCAAAGCTGCTTGGATTTCCCAACTCTTTCAATAACGTCTACTCTATCTTTATTGAGACTAAGGTATTTTTTGTCTCCGCCATGTTTCACGTAAGGTATGGCTCGTAAATTTTTATTTGTTAATACCCAGCCCTGAAAAAAAAATCCATTTTTCAGAACTTCGCCACCTGCCCCCAACACTCCACTCTTGGGGAAGTCTAGGCACCAACTCACAATTTCAGGTC
Source organism: Microbulbifer okhotskensis (assembly GCF_023895975.1). Taxonomy (GTDB): domain Bacteria; phylum Pseudomonadota; class Gammaproteobacteria; order Pseudomonadales; family Cellvibrionaceae; genus Microbulbifer; species Microbulbifer okhotskensis. Next base: position 17,677 of record NZ_JALBWM010000029.1, on the reverse strand, counting down.
TTCTCCCGGGAATCTGAGTAATAAATAAATTAAACATATTAATCAAACAAACACTTTATTTTTAACGGCCAGTATTGTCTGGCGATATTTAATCGTAAATTTAATATCATAACGAAACACGCCTATAAAAGATTTGACGTGCCAAACTACACCCCAACCTTACTATTTAGCCCTAATATGGAACTGCTCTTGTCAATTTTTCTACCCACTAATAACCTACTTGAGTATCAAAGTATAATTAGGCTATAGGTATAGTCCAACAACAAAGAGATATGCCCCAAACATTAATAAAATAGCCCTTCCCAGCAGATCATATCCTATTTCTTCAAATAGGTGTAAGTATACAGAATGCCATCTTCGCTAGTCATTTTCAGTTAAACTTGATCAACACAGAAAAAATTATATGGGCAGTTCCGAAGCAAGCTGCTAATATAGATTATTGAAAGTTTTTATCACTTATAAACCTTAGAGTGATAGGGAGGCTGATTAAGTGAAAGATATATTTCATACTACTCACTTAACCAGCAAGCACCTCTATGATCCAAAATATTTTTTAGACTCCCACCCTATAAAAGCTATGTAGTGCCTTCCTTTTCTGAACCAATCGTAATAGCTAAGTTTTCGGAAGTCATTTATAAATATATTTTTCAAGCCTTTCAGCTATTGCTGAATTTAAACTATAGATTTTATTGTATACCAACTTAATGTATTCCACACCTATTTGGTTAAACTGCGGGTTGGTAGCCAGCCGTTTTGAAAAATCATCGTTAGTCATTTTTGACATGGTATCAGCTAAAACTTCCACACATAGTTCCACTGTCTGGTGGGGTATCAATGTAAAATTCCTAACAACATCTTTCTCATTAAAAGCTACTCCTGACAAAAATTTAAGTGCGGCGGTTTGGCTATAGTCCCATGACATGTCATCGGTCGGGGGAAGTATCATAAAACGCTCTCTTGGCAAGCTTACGACGTATTTTATTCCCAGCTTATTGACTAGTTCCCAGTCAATACTTTGCGTCCATATTCGGTATACTAATGAAAACTCGGAGCAAAAATAGTTAATAATCTGAGATGAAGAGGAGCCGCCAAAAATAATGATACTTCTTTTCTTTTCAGAATTTCCTTGATATACAACTGTATTTGCAACATGAAGGATACCATTATCAAATATTTTCTCACCTTTTAAGTCGTTTGGTAAGAATGGGACCTTTCTTGTATCTTCTCTATTTGACAAATCTCCTACATGAAGTCTCCAGTTAAAGTTTGAATCAATTAACTTCAAATCTACTTCAAGATTAAACTGACCCATTATATCTTTAAATGCTATATAAGCACCAGAATCACTCCAGTGAGTATCATTTCTATGAAATGTAAATTCATCGCTGAATTTTTCAGGAAGGTAGATAACCGATTCCAAGCATTCTTCCTTGACCCGAGAGGCCAGGCGTTGCTCACTTATAACTACGTTTTCTGGTAAAAAATTTTCAAAGGTGCAATGCTTATTTGGTACGATATATGTTACATAATTTAAATCTCTCTCCCTCGCAAATCTCTCTCTGTTCTTAATCAAATCTACCCATTTTTCCGCAGCACTTACCGTCTGTGGATGCCTTCCTGTAATTTCATCTATGACTTTATTGGTATCATTGTGTAAAAACAACCATGATTCTTTACCTTCAATATGGTTTGGAAGGGTCATAATTTTTCCTAAAAAACTTTATCAACAACTAACTAACTAACTAACTAACTAACACCAAACAATATTTAAGTGTTCGACGAAAACAAATACATGGCAACCATTCAAAAGTCACTTCTATCACTCTACCCTAAATAGGTCATAAGGGAAATAGTGCAGGGAAGAATTATATCTCATAATAATTCCTCAAAATGGAGCCATAATTCGTCCCGATGGACTCATTGAACGACTCCTTAGTACAATTTACATTGCCAGATATTATCTTAAGAATGTCTGCTGGGTTACTCCCTACGGGAATAATGATTTTATTTCTTGACCTTTCCGGAATTGCTCCCATATCGAATGTAGCAGTTTGATAGCCTAATAATGATAATTCACTGAAAGTATAACTATACGTCTCAGGCCAAATACTTGATAAGAAAAAAACATCTATTTTGTGTTCTGCCAACAACTTTGGGAGATGCTCCTTCCTATACATCCCTGTTATTTTGACGAAGTCGTATTGGTCAAAATATGCATTGTCACTTGTATAGCCGACCACAGTTATTCTATGAGGCAATCCTTCCTTATGGATTTCATTCGCCAAGCTCTTGATAACACCCAAACCTTTGTGAGGGCCAATAGCGCCTAAAAATCCGATACTTAACGAATTGTTACTATCAGTTAACACTGGCCTTATATTGACCGTGCGCCTGGGTTCAGGATGGTACTGTGCATAGATATTTTTGAGCGGTAAATATCTCTCTACTCTTTCCTTTGTGTCTTTACTCGGGGTAATTACCTTTCTTGCGCCTTTCAGATTGCTTAAAAAATAATTTCTCCAATCTGATATGTCTACCCCAATATCTGACAATTTCATTCTCGAAGAATCATGGACTCCATATGACTGCAAGCAATTATTACAGTCGCTCTCCTTGGGCTCCCCACAATAGGCCTCGTCACCTGAAATAAAGTTTACTCGTGGGCAGATACTGTAATAGTCGTGCAGCGTTACGTCATATTCACAACCAAGTTCTTTAGGAAGCTCCCATATACTTTTGTCAAACTCTAGCACATGATGGTAGTGAACATGCCAAACATCCAGAACCTTAAGAAAACTAATTAATTCATCTCTTTCACTACGAATATCAAATTCTGCCTTGGCATTACTAACATGGCTCGATACGTTCCAGATGGCACCGTCTTGAGTTGACAGCATAAATACAGCCTGCCCCTCACCCTGTAGCAAAGCAGCCAAGTCATCTGTTGCCACTTTTGTACCGCCGCCAATAGTTAAGGAGACAAATAGTATAGATCTCCCCTTTACTGCACCCGCCAGCTTAACGCTATTAACTTCTCTCCGGAGGATTTTTTCCCCTAACTCTCTCCTCAATTTTCTAACAGGATCATCATGGATAAAGCTCTCAATTAATTTAGGATAATCCGGATATAGACCATTCAATTTCTGCAAATTTGCAGCAATAAAACCTTCCGTATCTTCTGCAAAAGACACGCTCCCTAAATGTTGAATATAGGTTTTATTTGTTACAACATTTCGCCAGCCTAATTTTGCAGCTCTTAAAGAAAAGTCGTTCTCTTCTGCATAACCCTTGCCCCACTTTTGTTCATCAAAGTATCCTACCTCATCAAGTACAACTCTCTTAATGTACATACAGTATCCATGGGCTGTAGGTAAATCTATCGGATCACTAATATTTGTTGAGCAGATCTCGGCAAGCTCATCAACCGTATATCCAGACACCACTTCATTGTCCAAGCAAAAATCTGGATAACTACAAATGGTGGCATTATTTGATATTGGAGTAACTGTACCTATAGAGGCATTACCATACGCCTCGTCTCTTAATGTTCGGAGCCACCCCTTTGAAGGAACTGTATCTGAGTTTAAAAGAACAACGTCATGCTTCTCAGCGAGCTTCATTCCACGATTTACTGTACCAACAAAACCCATATTTTCTGAATTATGATAAAGCTCGAAGTCTAACTCATTGGATAATTTTTCTAATGCTGGCTGCATTGTCTCTTCTGGACCACAATCATTAATTGCTATAAGCCTAATTGGAAAGTCCTGTGCCCCTTTGATCGCATGTCTAATACAGTTGCAAGTCTCCACAACCCCCTTATAAATAGGCACTATAACCGCGACTTCATCCAGGAGACTCAAGCTTGGACTTTGTCGAAATTCAGCACATGGTACACTCCTAGTTTCGCGGGCTTTCTCTATGATCCCAGGGATGATTGAGTGTGTCAGCTGAAATGCTTCAGGTGACCTGCTGGAGTATGATTCCTCTCTTAAATATTTTTGCAATTCGGTAAGCTGCTTTAGTTTACCTTTAAAAGAGAAAATCATTCTTTCTTCAGCCAGAATATGGATGTCTCCATACTCGACTTCGGCCCTAACTTTGAAAAAATCACAACCTTTAGATAAATTCAAAAGGTCGATATGAAAACCATGAAAACAATCGGTTAACCCAATTGATGAAAGATCAGGCCTCTCTAGTTTAGCGATAAATTGTTCTTTGAAAACATCATCAATATAAAGATTTATTTTAACCTGCGAGAACTCATTATTTTTATCAACTACCCAGCCAGCAAGAAGCTCATCATTATAGACATCCACCCCCCAAATCAACTTCGGTTCAGAAATAACTCTAGGAGAACTTGAAAGCTCTTTTCCTGTCTTTAAATCTTTAATTCTTAGTACTGCATTTTCCCCAAATTTGCTTAAGACATCCTGAATATCCACAGGCTCAAAAAAGGCAAACTGACCATCTCCAACGCCAGCGTCCACCAGATCCTGCCGAAACTTATTGGCCTTAAACGTTTTTACTCGATCCTCGTTAACATATAAAGCTAGATCCAAAGCATTGCCTTGACTATCAGAAGCCCACCCCCAAATTTCTTTGCCGTTATACCCATCAAAGTGGCCATTGATGTCTTTTTGCTTGGTTTTTCGTGTGGTTGAAAACTTGCGCAGATGCTTCGCTAAATATTCCATTTTAGTTCTCTATTAACTCCTTCCACCACATTTCATTATCTAAATACCAGTTAATGGATCTGACAATTCCAGTTTCAAAACTCTCTTTTGGTTGATACTTTAGCTCGATATTTGATTTTCGTGGATCTATTGCATAACGTCGGTCATGGCCAGCTCTATCGGCAACAAAACATATCAATTCATCCGCCTTGCCTACGATTACACTTCTTGCGCCCGGGAACTGTGCAGCAAGGCTTGGGTTATCGCCAAAGTATTTATTCATAAGTCGGCAAATTAATCTAATAATATCAATGTTTTTCCACTCATTATTTCCCCCAATGTTATAACATTCACCTACGCGTCCATGAGAAAGTACTTTATCAATCCCCCTTGCATGATCCTCAACATAGAGCCAATCACGTACCTGTAGGCCATCACCATAGATGGGCAGTGGTAGATTACGCACAATATTAGTGATAACCAGCGGAATTAGTTTTTCCGGAAAATGATAGGGGCCATAGTTGTTTGAACAATTACTTGTGGTTACCTCGAGCCCATAAGTATGATGGTAGGCTCGCACTAAATGATCAGACGCGGCCTTACTGGCTGAATATGGGCTATTTGGGGCATAGGCTGTAGTTTCACTAAAAGCCGGGGCATCTGGCTCTAAAGTGCCATACACTTCATCAGTAGAAACATGGTGGAAACGATGCTTCCCTTTATTAAGCCCCTCGTCCAACCAGACTTTTTTAGCTGCCTTAAGCAAGCTATAAGTACCAATAATATTTGTCTGAATAAAAGTATCTGGTCCAGTGATAGACCTGTCTACATGGCTTTCTGCCGCGAAATTAACCAAAGTATCTATATGGTGTTCTCTAAGCAATGTTTCCACCAAGCCAGTATCACAGATATCACCCTGGTAGAACTTGAAATTGGCATGATTTTTTACTGGATTTAAACTTGCGAGATTGCCTGCATAGGTCAGTGCATCCAAGACGACTACGGTATCATTCGGATAATTATCCATCCAATAGTGCACAAAGTTGGCACCAATAAATCCAGCGCCGCCAGTTACCAGTATATGTTTCATATTAATATCGCTATCAGTCACAATTTCTTTAAAATAGGCCCGAAGTTGTCTTCGGGGAATTAATAAGCTTTAAGTTTTTGTGCTTTACTGGAGAATACCTGCCTAAGAGATTCCCGCCAGTTTCTCAAGTCAACATCCAGATCATTAAGTAATCGGCTTTTATCCAGCACACTGTACGATGGCCTTTGAGCGGGAGTTGGGTAGTCTTGAGTGGTAATCGCTTTAATGGCCAACTCTTTATTGGCAGGAAGCAAACCGTTACTTTTCCCCTCCTCATAGATCGCCACAGCAAAATCATACCAACTAGCTACGCCAAGATCAGTACAATGGTATATACCTTGTGCTTGCTCTTTTCTGGCCAGGGCAAACAACACCTCCGCAATAGTTCCAGTCCAAGTGGGTGTACCCACCTGATCAGCCACCACTGCTAGTTCATCTCTCTCTGCCATTAGTCGAAGCATTGTATTCGCAAAATTATTACCATGGGCTGAATAAACCCAGGCTGTCCTTACGATTACAGACTCGGGAAGTATCTTTTGAACGACAGCCTCCGCTTCCGCCTTACTCGCTCCATACACGCCAAGAGGGTTTCTTTTATCTGACACAATGTAAGGAGAGGACTTCTTTCCATCAAATACAAAATCAGTAGATACATGGATAAAACGCGCACCGACCTGCTTACACGCCAAGGCAATATTTTCTGCTCCTCTTGCATTAACTGAAAATGCGGCTTCTCTTTCTTGTTCTGCTCTATCGACAGCGGTGTAGGCCGCTGCGTTAATAATAATATCAGGCTGTGCCTGCTCAACTGCTTTGAGGACCGCAGAACTATTGGAAATATCCAACTCTTTGCGAGCCATGGCTACCATTTCAAACTCATCAGGGCACAAATTCTGCAGCTCACAGCCAAGCTGTCCATTTTTTCCTGTGATCAAGATTTTTTTAGCTGTCATTTCTTATTGCCCATAAATAGTAATACGGCGCTTTAAATGCGCCGCAAAATTTGAAAGTTGACTTGATCAACGAGCGGAGTTAATGCCTGGAGGAAAGGTAGTATTGTTTACTCATTAGAGAAACTTTTGCACTCCTTTAAACGAAGTACACAGCATCCTTAAAGCAGTTGCCATCACGGTCTTTTTTTGACAGTTGCGGTTGCTGACCTTCAACAAGCGGCCACTCTATTTTCAAATCTGGATCATTCCAGAGAAGTGACTGCTCATACTGCGGTGCATAGTAGTTCGTGCATTTATATACAAACTCAGCCGATGCGCTAGTCACATAAAAGCCATGGGCAAAGCCTTCGGGCACCCATAACTGTCGCTTATTTTCAGCTGAGAGAGCCACTCCGACCCACTGCCCAAAAGTTGCTGAACTCTTTCGCATGTCTACAGCAACATCGAAAACCTCTCCTTGAGTCACACGCACTAATTTGCCCTGTGTCTGCTCCATCTGGTAGTGCAGACCACGCAAGATCCCTTGAGAGGATTTACTGTGATTATCTTGAACAAAGATTCTCTCGGAGCACTCGTTATTGAAGACATCATCACGAAAAGACTCAAAGAAAAAGCCTCGCTCATCACCAAATACTTGAGGCTCTATGATTTTTACATCAGGAATTTCAGTTTCAATAATATTCATACAACTTTGGTAATCTGCTGTGGCCGCAGGTGCACTACTTAGCAATCAACGGCTCATAAATAAGGGGGCGGAAGCATCCATCCTTGGACATGTTCTAGCTGAGACTTCAAATAGGCCAGTTTAGTGCCAGTGGATAGCCTATAAGCTGGAAGCGTATCGACGCGCATTCAGAGATGAAATCTCACCACTCTCTACCAATAACTGCATTAGGTATTTACCGTAACCACTCTTCATAAGTGGATGCACCTGAGCTTCCAGCTCTTCGGCACTAATAAATCCTTTGCGGTAGGCCACTTCTTCCGGACACGCAATCTTCTGGCCCTGACGGCGCTCTATAGTCTGTACGAAGTGAGCAGCATCCAAAAGATTGTCATGGGTGCCGGTATCTAGCCAGGCACTTCCACGCCCAAGGCGCTCTACATCCAGCTGCTCTTGATTTAGATACACTTTGTTGATGTCGGTAATTTCCAACTCACCACGTGCACTGGGCTTAATATCTTTAGCGATATCACAGACTTGTTTGTCATAAAAATACAAGCCAGTAACCGCGTGATTCGACTTGGGATTTTCCGGTTTTTCTTCCAGGCTGACCGCTTTACCGTCGGCATCAAATTCTACAACGCCGTAAGCGCGAGGATCAGCGACACGATAGCCGAATACCGTAGCGCCCCCCTCTCTTGCATCAGCTTGCTGAAGTATCTGGCTGAAATTGTGCGCGTAGAAAATATTATCACCCAGAACTAAAGCGCTATTGCTATTACCCACGTGCTCTCGGCCAATCAGAAATGCTTGGGCCAGACCATCTGGAGAGGGCTGTACTGCATAAGAAATGTTAATTCCCCACTGTGTGCCATCTTCCAGTAAGCGTTGGTACAGAGCCTGCTCTTCCGGGGTTGTGATAATCAGGATATCTCTGATTCCAGCCAGCATCAGTGTTGTCAAAGGGTAGTAAATCATTGGTTTATCGTAAACCGCCATTAACTGTTTACTAACCCCTTTTGTGAGTGGGTACAAGCGTGTGCCAGACCCCCCGGCCAATATTATTCCTTTTCGATTAGAAGATCCTTTTACAACCATTTCCCCAGCCCTTAAATTCATATCTTGTTATTGATCTAGCTCAACAAATCCCATGTTAAAGTTCGCCCCCCCTCCTCCCTCACATTTAGCCAACTATCTGAGTTGTCAAAAGCTCTATCAAGTCATTGTCGACGTGAATAATTACATACAACTCTTAGAAACGGTATGGCGCACGCCTTACAACCCATCACAGTCACCGATTTATCATCTACGGCGAAAAAAACCTGGATACTGCATTACATTCTGCAAAATTAAAGCCAAGCTAAAATCTAATTACCATCCATTGGTAGCAAATCAGAAAGACAAAACAGCGGCTGTACCCACTGCAATCCGGTAAAGTATCTCTGTAATATCTTTGGTTACTTGCAATTCACTGGAGTGGATCTTTGGCATTACCATAATCTCATCTCCCGGGCGCAAACGATCTCCCAAACGGTTATCAAAATCACCATCATCAATGCGATTTATGGTCCCATCAAGATGCAGAATCACTAATTCCTTGCGATTTGCATTGTTGGCAAAACCGCCGGCCAGCTCAACATAATCCTCCAGTGTGCGTTTCTTGTTATAGACCAGCGAAGTGGGGAAGATGACCTCACCTACGATTGACACCGTAGAGGCTTTCAGTGGTACCACAAGTTCATCGCCATCTTCCAGCAGCATACTTGCCGCATTGGGATTATTGGCAATCACTACCTGGCCTCTTGGTTCCTGCTTACGAGCCTGTTTGATAAAATTCTGGATCATCATTGCATTATCTTTTTGCGCGGCTTTCTCCAGGTCTGTATTTGGCTGACGGGTGAGAACTTCCATCTGCAAAGCGTCAAGGGAGCGATCCAATGCCACCCGCTGCCTTTCCGCAACACTCTTTCGGTACAATTGAATAGAGCTTTTATCCCCGTTACTGCGGAAGCTAAGTTGAACCAAAAGCTCATCAAGTGTTGCACCATAGGGAAGAACATAGGTTTCCGGTCCGTCTAGCTCACCGGAAACCCGGATCGAAATAGACTGCACATCGTTGTCACGCACCAGCTCTACCTGAGCCCCGGGATACAAGCGCGCAGTTAAGGCTTCCTCTAGGGGGAGATAATTAGCCTGCTGGACACCATCAATAACCTGTGTAATTCGGGCGAAGTTGGCCTGGGGGTCAGGCTTGCTAACCAAGAGCATTTCTCCCAGCTGGGTATAAGGCCCGGAAAATTCCAGTTGCGCGGCCTGTTGTACGGCCCCCTCTACGGTAACCGAGCCATTGCGGGCGCCTACCACTACTACATCGCCATTGCGTAATTGAAGAGCTGGCATCTCCCCTTTTACCAGGAAGTTATACAAATTAACTACCTGAATAGAGACCCCCTGGCGCACCACCTTGATGCCAACAAAACTGCCACTCTGTGCGTCTATACCACCAGCACTATCGAGATAGTACAAAATAGAATCAGAACTAAAACCGTTGTAGAGGCCGGGATTGTTTACATATCCAGTAACGAACACTTTAACTGGCTGGCTGGCTTCCAAATTGGCGTAGGCTTGTACATTGTTTTTGAAGACGCGTTTTACGTGCCGTAATACAAAATCATTAAGCTCACCATTTTTAACACCCGCCACATGTACCGGCCCCACTTCAGGAATAAAGATATTGCCCTTGGGATCCACCGGCAAAGAGGCACTAAAACTATAAGCCCCCCAAAGCTGCAAGTTGATTTGGTCGCCAATTGTAATTCTATAGTCCGGGTTGAAACCGCTAAACGGTTGATCTTTGAACCCTCCCTGAAAGAGCGATTGACCAAATACGGGAACGCCACTCTGCGGCATCTCAGAGGAGGCCGTCTCTTCCAATAGCTGCGTTTCTAATGCTGAGACCTGTATACAGGCAACCGAGGCTAGCAGCCCAAGGCCCAACCCAACGCTCTTTATTTTTCCTGTAATCATTTGTGCCAATCTTTCTAGGTGGAATTTTATCAGTAGGCAAGGATGTTCAGCCCTGCTGTTACATTGTGTATTGCAAAACGACTACGATTTTCGTCCTACATTCTGTGCTCACGAATAGTGACGACGAGCATCTTCCCAATGCCATATAGCATTAATAGAATGACTGCCAGGCTGGCAAGATTGTAAAGCTTATGTGGATATTCCGCTTCCTCTGCCATCGATGGCTGTGTTACCACCATTAAGTGCTTTAGCTTACCGGAAGCCTCCATACGTGCCGCTTCCAATGCTTTTAGAGAGGCTCCATAGGCATCCGTCGCGAATTGCAGGTCCAGCTCCAGATTCTGGAAGTATGCACCCAGGGTGTTAAGTCTCTGCTCCCCCTCCTCCTCACCGATACCTACCAAGCGGACCCTCTCCAGTTCAATTTGACTGCCCAGAGCGTCAATGTCCGCTTGCATTGAGATTATCTGCGAAGACCCAGCATTCAAGTAGGTCTTTGCTGCCGTAAGCTTTGCCCGCTGCTCCGCCAGACGCACTTCCAACCCTTGGATAATAGTGCTGATGCCTTTAGTTAGCTCTTCTGGGCTTACTAGCTTATGGCTATTCTGAAAGTCGAGGATTTGCTGCTTGGCAGTGCGCAATTTGCCTTGTGCCAGCTCTACCTCACTCTGGACAAAGGCAACCTGCTTATCCGCCAATTGGTTACTTACCGCATTGACAAAGTCCTCGGATTTTTGGGTGACCGTTTCTATAAGCTGCTTCGCAAAGGCAGAATCAAAGGCCTGCATTTCTATTGTAATGATTCCTGTGACTTCATCGTGGCCAACGCCAATACGATCGCGGTAATACTCCAGGTAATCTTCCTGAGTAGCATCTGCAGGCAGGCGTGAAAAGAGATCATGGTCGGTGCTTTTGTAGTACTCGGCCAACTTCAACTTTTCATTCAAATACAGGGCCATATCCAAAGACTGGATATAGTTCACGACCAGAAAAGCATCCTGGTTATCCCCCCCCATGCCTGGGAGTAAAAAACCTAATGCCGGCGAGGCCGCCTGGGACGAGGCACTATCCTTCACTATCAGCTGTGTACTGCTCACATAGCGCTCAGAAACCCAGAACAGGTAGTAAGCACTTACCACGAAAAGAGGCAACACAACGATCAGACCAATGCCCACCAGGCGCTGGTGGCGATTTATTAGCGAACCCTGCCCCCCCCCTTTGCGGATTAAATTCCCGAAAGGGCGCAACGCCTTCGCATAAAAATTCTCAGGGTTATTCTTGTCGGTGCGTTGAACTTGTCTTTGTTCTTCGACGAGCCGGTCTTTAACGTCCATAATCAACTCTTATGCATTCACAGCAGGGGGGGTAGTAGCCCCACTCCGAGATTGAGGCTTGGGTTGTTCACCCTTATATAGCTCGATAGCCTCATCCACCGTATCAAAAATTGTGAGGCCACCGGACTCCAGATAAATACCTACATCACAATTTTTCCTAAGTAGCGGCATCGCATGTGCCACAATAATAAAGGAGGAGATCTTACGTTTTTCCGCGATAATTTCTTCGCACTTTCTTTTAAAGTGTGCATCCCCCACTGACATCACCTCATCTACCAAATAGAGATCAAAATCTACCGCGATACTAAGGCCAAAGGCGAGGCGGGAGCGCATCCCGGACGAATAGCTCTTTACAGGCACATCGAAGTAGTTACCTATCTCTGCAAAATCCTGGACCCTATCCATTACCCTGCGTTGCGCCCTCCCCCAGATACCATGGATACCGCAGACAAAAGCCACATTCTCACGCCCCGTCATACTGCTCTGGAAACCGCCAGACAGCCCCATAGGCCAGGAGATTCTCTGATCCGTAACTACCCGCCCCGAATCTGGATAATCAATCCCCCCCATAATACGCAACAGGGTTGATTTGCCCGCTCCATTGCGACCCAGAATACCGATATTCTTTCCCTCGGGGAAAATCGCATTCACATTCTGAAACAGCACTTTCCGGCCATGCGGGGTTCGGTAAGATTTTGTCAGATTCTCTAACTTAATCACTGGCTTCTTACCAGATCGCGCCAATAAGCTCGGTAGCACAGCAGACCAAAAGCGAGCGTCGATACCGAAGCAAAGCCCAGATAAGCCAGATCGCCAAACATCCCCTGGTAGTTGGTAAATAACCCCTCCCGGGTCAGCTCAATCACATGCAGCAGCGGGTTCCATACCAAGTAGGTATGATATTCCTTTGGCACCTGCTCCAAAGAAAAGAACACTCCCGACATAAAGTACAAAGGCCGAATCAGCATTGGTGAAAACTTTGCCACTTCGGGAAACTTCTCTCCTACAACACAGAGCGCCAAACTGAGCCCCAAGCAGAAGAAGAAGAAGAAGAAATTTACTGCCACCAAAAGCAAGAAATTATTGAAATCGGTTGAAACACCAAACCATGCCAGCACACTCAATAAAGCCACAAGCGCGGCTAAATAAATAGCAAATTCCAAAAATACACGGCTTAGGACAGCATCAAAGGGCCTTAGCTGGCGATAATTGAATAGCCCCCGGTTTGACACTACAGCCGCCAAGCCCTTACTGAAACAGTGACTAAAAAAGAGAAAAGGCGCAATACCCCCGAGCATAAATAGAGCGGTAGGCACGCCAGGATAAAAATCATCCCTAATTAGGCTGAATATTGTCACCAACACCATAATATGCAACGCTGGCTCAAGCAGCACCCAGGCATAACCCAGTCGCCATTTACCAAAGCGGGTTTTCATCTCACGCACCAATAGCGCGTAGATTACATCTCGCTGGATCTGCCATGCAGAAGGTTGAACGGAGGAACCCATAACAGTCTATTTCTTGGGAATATGTGAACCCGTCGCTTCCATAACTAAAGAAGAAACTGGGACAATTAGTTCAAATTTATCCGGGAGGGTCAATTTTTCAAACAAAGCTGGCGTGCCTGGTCATTCCACAGTGACTACTGCCGTGGACCAAATTTCCTATACGCGAATTCGCCTCAATGCGCCAACGCTCACTATAATCAGCGCCGCATCCTATCGCAGCCCATTTGTGGCGTCATTCCCAATCAATTACGTGCCATTACGTTGCCCCCAGCAGTTTAGCAGATAGCGCCCCATACTAAACAATACCCTCAGCTCTCCCCTCCAGGATTGGTCACCATTCAGCAAAAACTCTGATTCCACAGCCGCGTCAGAAATATAGGAGCAACCAAGCGCCCAATAGGGGTCATATAACAATCAACTTTTCACTGTAAAAGTCAGGTGATTCTGGTGGGGCTTGGCCAGATCAAATCGCAGCGCCCAATAACCCCCACCAAATAATAATATAACCCATTGAATTATAAGCAAAAATGTATATTTTTCGCAACCGCCCACCCAATTGAGGGCAAGTAGTAGTCAAGAAAATTAACCACTGGGGGAACTCCAGTACCACTTTACCAGCGAACACATTCAGGCAAGCAGTGATCCACAACTGTGCACCAGCAAGGCCTCTCATTCACCGAGACTGCCTCCTTTCTACACAGGTGCTCCGAAACCACATGACCGCCCCAGGCAAGCATTAAGATCAACTCCCACAATCCAATATTGTCTTCTGATGACGGGCTTTCATACCCTCCCACAAAACCGCAACTTGCAAACAGTAGCTCTCTGGATTATTTACTATCCGGTAATGCAAAATGTGGTTCTATTTCGACTTTCCAAATGTTGGGCACTTGGGACATCCAGTACCCTCGATTTTTGGGACCAAGGCAACACTAGTCGATCTCGTTGCGTTGATTAGTAACGCCACAAGTTTCGAAAATAGACAAGGTTCGATTTCGGCAGGGTGATTGGCATAGGGTGTGACATGGCTGGGCTCCTCAAATCTGATGGCATGATGTAGTTGAACTACCGCATCCTTTGCTATTAACCCCCTCCTCTTATAGGCCAGCAGCTAACATAGTAATTCAGGCAATACGACCACCGCGCAATAGAAAATCGCACTCAAGCAAGCCAAGCAAATGTCGCTCTTCTACAGAAACCACTGGAGACAAGGGCGCGCCAAAAGTGAGCAAATAGGCTCGTAACGATTACCCAAACTGGTTTGTACTGCTTGGCTGCCTCACGCATCAGGCCGTTATCACCTTTACCCAGATCGCGCTGATCCACTCCCAGCCAGAGAACTGATTGGCTTTGCGGCCAAGGTGCCGGAAAGGATCATTCTGCCCCAGCCTTGAATTTTCTATAAAACAACGTACCAAGGTACAGTCTTGCTGCCCACCGGGCGTCAGGTATGACCTAGGTCATAGAGGTGGTCCAGACCGGGGACAGCTTGCGACGAAATTCCCATTTGACGAGATGGTCGGGGTACCGGCAGGATATTTTGAAAAGGGAAGCTTTAAGTGGAGAACGTCCTTGCAAATTCCTCCTTAAATCCCACACCGAAAAAGATAGCACAAAAAACGTACAATAAAGATTCAGTGGATACGTATACTATGCTACCTCTATGATTTTTTTGCCACCAGGATTACAGAATCGACAGCTATCATAGTATCTCCAAAAGGTGCCACTCCCTCCTCAAAAATCATGGATTCGATAGAAGTAAATCCAGCCCTATTCATGTGTAACTCAATCTCATCGGTACTACGAACTTTAAATCCATACTGAGTGAACGGAAGTCCTTTTAGTGCTTTGTCAGAGCGAACCGCAAATACTGCCCGGCCATCCGGTTTCATCCAGTCGATTATATGCATGAAAAATTTAACCGGATCCTCAATAAAGTACAGAACATTTACCCCCATAATGCCATCTACACTTCCAGACTCTAGCTTTACCCCTAGGCAGTCATCACAAACCACACCCACACGGCATGGCTTGCCGGCCAGTGTTCGATGAAGTTCAGCTGCCATTGTTTCTGACAATTCAATACCCAAATAATGACCATCAACTCCCAAAGCATCCAGCATTGACACGGAAAGAGAGCCATTGCCTGGTCCGATTTCGACGATTGATTCAGACTTCTTTGCTGATAATTTCTCAATCGCTTTAGCCGTAATAAATTGATTGAGTTCGTTCATTTTATTACCAAAGTCAACCCCTGCGTCGCCTTTGGGACATGAAAGCTGACTTGCCATAGACCGTAGTTCTTGCTCTTGCATCAATATTCACCTTATTGCAGCTATATGGAGTCACCCTGCAGGGCGAGAAATCCTTTTCATTAAAAAGTAAATTGAGCCCCCTCTTCCATGTCCAAGCTTTAGCTTACACTGGTCACCCACGGGGAGCGGTCTACTCACCGTAAGCACGGGGATTACTTTATATTAAAGCGGCACTACTTCAAATTACTACGCAATAACTGAAGTAGAGCTATTGTCAATTCTGGTGCATTCATCCCGCGCTCTTTCAGTTTGTCCAATACGCTTTTCCAGCTGAGTGTCGATTCGTGCTCCCCATCTTCAATAGCAAGAAAGTGCTTCCTAGATTCCCGCAACAACCGACACACTTGGCAATAGCGAAGGAGGCCAGCTGGTAGGCTGGTTAGCTTCCACACAAACAAGCCAGGAACCCCATGGGAACCCATACCAGCCAGCTGACCCAGAAACAACGAGACCAGATCGAAGTCCTCAGCGGACAGAGCTATTCAGCCTGAGCCATTTCACAACAGCTCAATCGTTCCAACAAAACCGTTTCCCGCGAGCTAAACCGCTGTAGATCTTACAGTGCGGAAAGCGTTCACCGACAGATGCTGCAGTGGCGGCACGGAGCGCGGAGTTATAACCAAATCTGGTGTTTAGGAATTTGAAAAAGAGCGACGTATCTGGTTGATTTGTTGTCGCCAAACAGTCAGCTAACCAAGGGATATGCCACCATGGACAAGAATACCATTGTCGAGTTTTCAGATGGGAATGAGATGATCGATCCGCTAACCGAAATTCTATGCAGGGGAGCACGATAACTACTTCAGCAGACAGTAGAAGCTGAATTATCCACTTTTATGGATAGTTTCCGTGAGTATCGTTTAGACGATGGCCGCGCGGTTGTTGTGCGCAGTGGCCACCTACTTGTGCGCGATATTCAGACTGGCATTGGCCCGCTTGTGGTGAAAGTGCCAAAGGGACGTAGTAAAGACGGCAAGCCTGTAACCTTCCGTTCCGCATTAGTGCCGCCATATGTGCGTAAAGCTTGGACCCTGGAAGATGCCCTGACAATTCTGGCTGGCCCGGAAGCGAAAGGCTCGTCGGCCAGTAACGTGTCACGCTTAAAAGTCAGTGGAAGCAAGAATACGAGGCACGGCGGAAGCGGGGGCTGAATATAGATCGCTGGGTTTATTTTTGGGTAGACGGCATATATCGCGGCCCGCGTTCAGAAGAGAGTAAGCTCTGTGCTCTGGTTGTCATTGGCGCAAACGCACAAGGTGAAAAGTTACCTAATAGCGAAATTATTCGCTCACAAAGAATGGGCTGCAATAGCTTAATAGGGTTTCTCTGAAGTAGAGTAAACTATATCAAATCATCAAATCATCAAATTATCGCTACCTACTAAGCCATATACTCAAGTTACATTGCTCAGGAAAAGTCAAAGACCATACATGACAGGGCTAGTTTGTCAACATAAGCGACTCTCGTTTACCCACCAAAAATTCCAGCGGGTAACAATTAATTAAAAGTTATATTTCTCGAACCAAATCCAGGAAAAGCAATAACAAGCTTTAGGAAACTGAAAGCGGTACAAAGGCGCACCAACCACTAAAGGGCACCCTATAGCTCTTGCTGCACGAAGGACAAAAGGCCTGCCAGGCAATAAAAAAAGAAAAAAGGACGTATAAGCGTGCCACCAATTCAACTTTCACACAGAGAATTAGGAGTAAAATAAAACTTGACGCCCCTAGCTTAAGACGACAAAAGCACCGATAAGGCTCTCTTCTTATACCCCTGAATTTGTGTACGGGCTTACGTGCACAATAGTAGGATTCGGCCTCCCTTCCTCCGCAACCCTTGAGAAATTTAGTGGAGTTAAGCGGGATCGAACCGCTGACCTCAACACTGTCAGTATTTCGCACACAAAAATGTAACTTGCTGATTTATAATGAAAATTACTTTTCCCCAATCTTGCGCCCTTAACTATCCCCGATGATACCGCACTGACGTCTTAACCATCCCCTCCACAATCAGCTCCTGCCCCCCTAGGCAGGTATCTGTCTGTCCGTACCTACCAGAGTTATAACCGAATCTGGTGTTTGAGGGTTTGAAAGAAAGTAGCGTATCTGGT
>NZ_JALBWM010000299.1 GCF_023895975.1 Microbulbifer okhotskensis | reverse complement strand
GTATCTGGCCGTGGTTCCTACCTATTTCGCCCCCTAAAACTGTCCGAAGTATTGTATTGAAGCAATAGAAAATTAGCATTCAACATTCTATTTAAACGAACAATCAATTCATATTTATCCAATGTTCATTCGAGTAGCTGATGCCTATCATTGCCTTAATACCATCTTTATTCTAACAACAGGGTACAGGCTATGTACTATTTCAGACCCTCCCAAGATCGCGGGCAAGCCCGCTTTGGCTGGCTTAACAGCAGGCATACCTTCTCATTCGGCCACTATTACGATCCAAAGCATATGGGCTTTTCTGCATTGTGTGTCATCAATGATGATACCGTCAAACCCGGTGCAGGATTCGATACTCACGGACACCGGGAAATGGAAATTATTTCTTATATCCTGGAAGGTGCTATCGAGCATCTTGACAGTGAGGGTAATCACTTTGTCGTACCTGCGGGCGAGGTACAAAGAATGAGTGCAGGAACCGGTATCACTCATTCAGAATACAATCACTCGAAAACAGAACACCTCAAATTTTTACAAATTTGGATTCAACCAAACCGGCGACGTATAAAACCGAGCTATGAACAAAAGAAAATATCTCAAACCAAAAACCTCACTCCGCTCATTACTCCCAATGGCCGGAATGGTTCTCTCAAAATAAATCAAGATGCCAGCTTGTTTCGCCTGGAATTAGGCAGCGGTGAAAATATAAAACTGCAGACCCACAAACGTCCGGGCTACCTTCATATCCTATCTGGTGCTGCCAAAGCTAATGGAGGAGATATGCTCTATGGCGGAGATGGTCTGGGTCTATTCAAAGAACAATTAGAGTTACAAGCTACAATTGATGGAATCGCTGCGTTATGGTTTGACCTTCCAGCATTCACTTAAATACAAATCGGACTATCCTGGTAATCTCCTGGCGGTAAAGCATATGATTGCCAGGATTTTATAGATTCAACTGATCCTACCCACCAGTAACGAACAAGCCATTTAGCAATTGAAGAAGTACTTATTCAGGCCACTGACTTGCAGAACGATTCACTAATAACGATTAATTTTAGAATAAATCTTGGCGAAATAGATTTTATAGAGGCTGTAATTTAAATTGTGTAACTGCTCATGCCCCCATACTCTATACCGGAG
>NZ_JALBWM010000298.1 GCF_023895975.1 Microbulbifer okhotskensis | reverse complement strand
CTCCGGTATAGAGTATGGGGGCATGAGCAGTTACACAATTTAAATTACAGCCTCAGAACTTCCTTCTCATGAGAAACAACCTTATAGCGTCCCTCGGTTGTTTTTAGCTCACGGTCGTTGAATTTAGAAAAATCCCAACGTCTTAAAAGCGCTTTATCATCCTTTCTTTGCTTTGATTTAGCTTGGAATTCTGTATAAACAGATTCAACACCTTCTGGAGGGTAAATTTTCTCTTCAGCTTCATAACCATTAACCAGCAAACTTTTTGGTTTAGTTTGCCCATCATTGAAGATGTTATCAAACACATCAAAGTCTTCATTAAGTTGCAGGTTGAGGGCACGTTTAGGTACATTAGGAGGAAGAAGCATCTTCTCGAAGATTTTTTCATCAGCAAGTGCTAAAAATTCATTGACATTAAGTACATGCTTCCTGTCTTTTTCTGGAAGCTTGCTACCATTGGCAGTTCCTGTGAGTACAACAAAAAAATCGACTCTGGGAGAATTAAACTTATTCCCCTCAAAACTAGGGAATTTTCGTCCAGATCTCCTCAGTTTTTCACGAAGCATGTACTGCTTGTCTTGAGTAATACTTACAGCAGAACGGCCTCTATGCTCTCCATTTTGATACCACTGATCACCATTGGCAGTTAACTCGCCATTCCAATGTTTAAGCTCAACAATGATGACACTAAAATGCGTAACAATGATTAAATCAAACTCACCTTCATTGTTACGACCACCAATCAATCGGAACCCTGCATAACCTTTCCAAGGCCACATGGAATTACTTTCGGGCCTTAACTGCTTAAGCTGGTCAAATGATCTCAGCTTTATTGGCTTACCAGAAGCTAGTGGTTCACTTTTTACTTCCGTTTTTTTCTGCCCAAATACTTCAGCCATTTTCTCAATAGCATCAATTTCATGCAGTGTTAATCCGCCTTCCCAATATTTAACGTCCATCTTCTACTTTTATACTCTTACTATAATTCTGAAGGGTTTTCGGGTGTGATTTTGCAGGCCCTAACGTTTTGCTAAACGGCAGCCGAAACGCAGTGTAGGCTGTCCGGTGAGGGCGCGATTTTCGCGACCGAAACGTATTTCAGAAACTTGGTACGCCCAGCATGGGCGTGGACTAATGGGGTGAAAGTCCCCTGTAGGAA
>NZ_JALBWM010000297.1 GCF_023895975.1 Microbulbifer okhotskensis | reverse complement strand
AGAAATCCCAAGTACCGCGCGCTATGCACTTTTGTGTCCAAACCGTATTGGCAAAAACTACATTGACACGGCGCGGATGCTCTGTTTGAAAAACCGCAAGCGGGCTGCTTGGGTCGGTCTGAGAAATACGTTTGATAGCTTCTGAGATAGTGATTGCTGACATGGTTATCGCTCCGTGATGTTTTGGGTTTACCAGTTGGTGTCTTCCAGCATCTCAGCCCAGGTCGATGGGTGAGGGTTTGATTCTTCTCGGGGAATGTATTCACCCTCTAAAACTTTTTCGTCCGGGGTTTCGTCGCTCATAGGTCGAACATCCCCCGCATTTTCTCCAGTTCGCTCTCACCGCTCTGGCGGGCTTTCTCTTGGGCGTTTTTGTCTGGTAGGGCCAGGGGTTCAAATTCTTTATGAGCTGCGCTTCCTGGGGCTGGGAGGCACAACCCTAAAAACTCTGCGTAATTGGGTGGCCAGCTGGTTTCCCCATTTCGAGCCGCTTCAGTGTTGCGGTGCTCAATGTTTTCCATTCCCCTCACCCAGTCCTTGTCGCTGAGATTCCGAGTCTTTCGAGCCCAAAGCATGAAGTCTTCACCGTAGATTCCATTACGCTCACCCTGCTCGGAGTCATACAGCTTGTGCTGTGATGTCCACTTGTGGCCGTACAATTGGGTCATTCGCTTCCAGAGGGCCAGCATTAGCTTCTCGTGCCGAGGCTCTAGCGAAAGCGGCGTTGAGTTGCGCGTGTTGCTGCTGGAGCTGGTTGCCAGCGCCCGGGTTACGGTTTTCATTTGCACTTCCCTTGCATTGATTGGCCTTGATTTCCAGCTGGTCGAACTGTTTGCGTAATTTGGCAGGGCTGAGAATATTGGATTGCCAAAAATCATCACGGTTGGCCCAGTTGAAAACGTGAGCGATGTCTTGTGGTGTTCGGTTGTCCAGCTCGCGAATTTTTCGGCAGTCGTCAGCCCAGGTATCCAGGTTGGGAATTTTGAGCTTGGGCTGGAGCCGACGAACACCATCGAGAATTAGGTTTGCCAGGAGGTAATCATCATCCGTGGCCTTCACCGGTTTTTTCCCCGATGATTTTCTCGGGGAGGTATTAGGTTCATTGACTGGTTCAAAAGAGTGACTGGTTCTGGGTGACTCTGTGTCACTACCCCCTGGTGACTCTGTGTC
>NZ_JALBWM010000296.1 GCF_023895975.1 Microbulbifer okhotskensis | reverse complement strand
TGACCGTTCTTTTCCAGGGGATTAACTGATGCACTTCAAAGTTGAATGCAGGAAGAAAGGAATATTTACGAACACAAAATAAAAGATGGAACTGAAGTCACGGAGGACTGGGCCAACAATTCCATTAGTGAGTATTTGGAATCAGCCTGTTCCTGGGCTGAAGATAGCAGCTTCGGTGTCGATCAGGACCCGGAGCTAAAAACAAACAAATGGAAACAATTTGCTGTATTTTTATATTGTGGAAAGATTTACGAATAGGTACAAACGGGCACTATGCACTGCATCATCTATAACACTAACCTCCCACCACAAGCTCTTGCACAGCCTTTCACATTTGATTTTCGCCAAAAACCTATCTATTCAGGGTGATATGCCGTCGAAAAATAGATTTAAAATCACCTATAGAACAACATAAAGTACCTATATAAATTATGCCTATTAACACCAGCACGATATTACATTTGGTTGCCAATCCCAGGCCCTTTGGCCAATTTTATTCACACGAAAGCTCCTGGTTTAGTACAACCTGGCAGTGTAGTTATATATGGATCTCATCGGTATTGGCCGAAAATGATTCAAATTTCGAAGAATTTCTTGCAGATATATATCGAAAAGATCCTATTGACTGCTATTACACAATTGATACTTGGCTTCCGCAATGTGAGTTTGTGGTTTCCAGCAGAGCGCAACTGTTATCACATATAGAGCATGCAAGGACAGACTTGGCGGAAGCTAAGGCTTTGGAAAATTTTGAACTTTCAAAACTGGAGGTCCCACTTAGTGAAGACAATGTATCTAACTTGAATGACTGCCATGAATTAAAGGGGGTAAGTGCACCCTGCAATAAACATTTGGCAGGACCCACCTATATCTACGCTTGGCGATCTGGGAACTGGATGCACTACTGTGAGATTCACAACGAATCCTAGTGGAAAAATACAAGTATACCCTTGAATAAAAATCGGAAAACCACCCATGAATGCCAAGAATTTGATGGATATCTACGAAATTAGAATGCTCCTAGTTGAGACATGCCACTCCAACAACCAAGCCACCCAATTTTTTGAGGAGAGACTTCACGACAAAAATATGTTGGAAACTTTAGTTTCGATAGCAATAGACAATACTTCGGACAGTTTTAGGGGGCGAAATAGGTAGGAACCACGGCCAGAT
>NZ_JALBWM010000295.1 GCF_023895975.1 Microbulbifer okhotskensis | reverse complement strand
GACCGTTCTTTTCCAGGGGATTAACTGATGCACTTCAAAGTTGAATGCAGGTTTTATCAGCTAATAGTAATTTCTTTTATCGGGATGACTCTTCCGTTTTTGATATTATCTTGGGTTAATAGTCAGACGGAAGCCCTTAATTTCACTGCCAAAAAAATTGAGTCTGCCGATTATTATCTGTTGGTTTTCCTTGCAAGCTATTCATCACCAATAATAATGAAAATAGCAGAGATTGACTTTGGTTTGATGCTGTTAACAGTGGGAGTTATTTTTGTAGTGGCGTGGGTTGTTTCCAATATTCCATCCCACCCAGTTTTGTATCTTGCAAAATTTAGATTCTATAAACTCGAATCAGAAAGCGGCATGGTTTATACACTGATAACAAGAAGAGAAATTAGAAACCCCAAAAACATAACTCTCGTAAAACAAATATCAAACAGCATGCTAATGGAGTAGTACATGACGCTTAGCCTTTTTGCATTAACCAGCGATCCTGCCAAAAGAGTTGTTAAATTTAACCTTTCCAATGATGTGCAATCTGACCTCACTTCATACCTAAAAGACCAAGAATCCTCATTTGACCTTCAGCAAGACGAAATTGCTTTTGATGGGAAATATAAGCCCGATGCAGGTGAAGTTCTTTGTATCAACAACTATGACGACATTGATAATCTTGAGAGCGCCATAAGAAATCCTACCAGCTTTGATTTGGTTGACCCAAGTGAAGATTTTTTTCATGACATTAAGGCGTTATTCTCTGGTTATATACTGACAAATGGCGAAGTTAAAGTACTACTTCAAAACTTTGACAGAAGGAAAATCATATCTACGAATGGCTTATCAATCTTTCACTCAGCGAATGTATATAAAAAAATAGAGGGCATTGGGCTCACCATCGACCACAAGTTAACCGCTACACTAGAAGGAGGTAAACTAAAATTTTTTAGCTTCCATAATACCAGGCAGATTTTTGATTTAAGTGAATACTACAAAGAAGCAACCGACGATGATGTAATTGAGTTTTCTAATCTGGATTTAATAAAATCCGTTGATAATGATAAACTCCTAGAAATGTCAGATTCATGGGTCAGGCGAAAGATATCACTCATACAGCAAAGTGGTATTCTTCAAAATGTACCAATTAGAGGGTGTAAATAATTCTGTGTAACCGCTCTTGCTAGTGGATTATTGGTAGT
>NZ_JALBWM010000294.1 GCF_023895975.1 Microbulbifer okhotskensis | reverse complement strand
AGCGGCGATTTATCTCGCATTGCTCCGCAACGTGGTTATAACTGGGCCAGCACTCACCCTGGTCATTAGCGTTGTCAGCCAACTTTAAGAGCACCAGCTTGCGCAGAGGATTCCCCACCCTGGCTTTCATTGCCTTAACCATTAACTCCATGCTCACTGTGAACCTCCTTGCACTTGATTAGAGCCAATGAGAGTCTCATCGAGCCCTAAAAAATCGCACAATTCTTCAGCCACCACTTCGACGGTTTTTTCAGCCTGCTGTAATGCCGTGTTATTTTTGTTCCTTCGGGCGCAAAAGGCCCAACGGTCACGCTCAGACTCGGATAGTCCAGTAAACGCCGTTTTAATATCGTCCTGCATAGTGTCGCCCCAGTTGTGAATTGTTTTTACTGCTCTGGGTTAAATCCGGAACCGTCGAAATTCTTATACGCGCAGCATGGTCAAGATGCGCTGAGCCGCTTGGGCTTTCTTGATATCTTCAGGAGTCTCCGCTTCGAAAATGGGAAGTGAAGCCTCTAAAATAATTCGCAGTAACTGCTCTCTTGGGATGCCAAATCGATCTGATAAAGCATCAATCCGCCCCCGAGTTTTTTTACTCGTCCTTAAATTTGATTTGCACTCCAACCCTGACCTCATTACCTGCCTCCGTATCATCCTTTATTGAATTACTAATACTTTTTTATTAACCGGACAGCCCCGGCAGCCTCACCACTACCCAGGTGACGGGATTCTCGATATGCTGAAGGTGCCAACCCAACACGAGAAATTCTTATGCTCGATTTAATTTCAAATGAAGAAATACTCTACAAAACCCATATTTTTCGACTTCAGCGTGAATCATCCGAAAATATTCGAATTGAGGTTCACGAACTGCTTCAAATCGGCACTGCTACTTGCAAGCCCAGATTTTTCGCAAGAATCGTCAGCCCATTAGGTCAAACGAATAAAGAGTTTGCTGCTGATGGAGTAACTGCCGAGGAGGCAATCAACAAACTCCTTCCTCTAATTCGATTCCAACCTCTTGAGGTGCTTTTCCCCCCAATGAAATCAACGGCTGATCTCGTTCGTTAAGGTATTTAATAAAACGACTCAGGCGCTGCGCCAGCAGTCCATCAAGCAGCGCCTCCCCCTCTCCCGATCTCAAATAGGATTGAACTTCTGAATTAATCTGCTCTCTTGTCACGGTTGCCTCTCCT
>NZ_JALBWM010000293.1 GCF_023895975.1 Microbulbifer okhotskensis | reverse complement strand
GATGCCATTATTGGTGGCTTCGTAATTGTTGCCGGTTAAAGTCCAGTCTTCGCCATCGGCACCAGTAACGCTGTCTGCACCACTTTTCGCGTCAATATCACCGGAGAAGCTGCTAAAGCTAATACTGTTGGCGGTCACACTGGTGCTACTGGTTACTGTAAAGGTATCTGCATTATCAGACCCTTCCAGGCTACCGCCCGTCACGCTGTCAATATTGCTGAAGTCGATTAAGTTGGTGCTAGCCTCGTTATCCGTACCGGTCAGGGCCACAACACTCTGTGCAACAACACTGCCGCCGCCAGAACCTGCATCCACTGTGCTCACGCCGGTGAAGGCAATCTCATAACTGGTAACTTCGTTATCGCCATTGACGGTAAAGCTATCCGCACTGCTGGTACCGGTTAGAACAGAAGTCACCGCGCTGGCGATATCGGTGAAGATCAGACTGCCGGATTCAGCAGTCACCTGATGGTCTGCCCCTGTCAGGGCAAGACCATCGCTGTAAGCACTGGCATCCAGGCTGTCAGTACCACCATTGCCTTCAACAGAAGACATGCCGGAGATGGTCATGTTGTAGATGGCAACGTCTGCATCAGATTGCAGCACAAAGGCATCGTCACCGGCCGTGCCGGTTAGACCGGCATTGACTGTGGTCAGGATTTCAACATTGCTAAAAGTGATGCCATTGTTAGTGGCCTCGTAATCATTGCCGGTTAAGCTCCAATCTTCACCATCGGCACCGGTGACACTGTCATCACCATCTAACGCATCCACACTGCTGATACTGCTAAATGCGATTTCATTCGCCGTCAGCGCATTGGCGCCGGTGACTTCAAACGAATCATTACCGGAAGAGGCTTCCAGGCTTCCTCCACTCACGCTGTCGATATTGCTAAACAGGATTAAGTTCGTTGAGGCTTGGTTATCTGTGCCGGTGAGGGTGACAAGACTCTGTGCCGTAACGCTATCGGTCCCACTGGCGGCATCCACGAGGCTCACACCGGTAAAGGCAATGTCATAACTGGTAACTTCGTTATCACCATCGACCGTAAAACTATCCGCACCGCTGGTGCCGGTGAGCGCTGAAGCCACTGCGCTGGCAATACCATCAAACGTCAGAGCGCCGGATTCTGCGGTAACTTGATTATTAGTGCCGGTTAGCGCCAGGCCATCGCCGTATGCGCTGGCGTCCAGACTGTCATCGC
>NZ_JALBWM010000292.1 GCF_023895975.1 Microbulbifer okhotskensis | reverse complement strand
TATACGGCTGCTGCAGCAGCCTAAAGGGTGATGCACTTCAGAGTTGAATGCAGGCCCTAATAGTTTTCTTTTTACGATCTTTACCACACTTAAGCCATTGATCTAACTCAACCACGTTATCCGTTTGAATAATTGTTGCTGAGAAGTGATCAATAACATTTTGCCAACCGGAAATGGGGTCTAAGTGCGCTACTTCGTCAGTAAACCCTGCTGCCTGTCCATACCAAAGAGAGTTGATCCAAATAGCGCTCTCTTGCGCTAAGCTCTCGACTAATTCAGCGTTAATTTGAGGCTCTGTTAGAGTTTCAAAACCAATTTCCCATGCATAGGGAGTATGACGATCAAAACCATCAATATGAGACAGGTTATCTTCGCGAAGTTTGTGCATGTAAAGAATCGAGTCATCCTTATCCAGGAATTCTTGTACCTCGTCAGGATTGGCGTTACTTTTAAACAATCCTATACTGACAGCATCCATGGACTTCAAATCATCGTATACTTTTTCCCTTATTTCCCACGCTTTGTCCAGGTTAATTATTACCCTGCCCTTAGCTGCTGCAATAGCCTCTTTGAAGGTGGGCACTTTGTGCTCAGTGAGCTGAGTCTCCCCTCCTTGTAATAAACGCAACCTGAGAGATTGCAATTGTGAAAGTGTCAACATTGAAATATAACCAGTGCCATCGGTCATTCTATCAACGTTACTATCATGCATAAGCACCAGTTGGCCGTCTGCGGTCTCACGGATATCAATCTCAACAATATCTGCCCCGTGAGAAATTGCAGACTCAATCGCTGCAATAGAGTTTTCTGGTGCGTTTCGCCAATCCCCTCGATGCGAGGCAATCATTATATTTTCATTTTTTTTGCAGTGAGAATTACAATGATTAGTTGCTTTATACTCAACTTGACACTTTGAATTCTGCTCAATTCCATCCACAGGTATTTTTGCTTGAGCCGTATTTATACCAATCAACAAACTCACAGCAACCATCTGAGCTATAGTATAAATTGTATATCTTCGGGTCAGAATCACCTCTGGCTAAGTGGTGGAGTCCTTATTGGTCCCCACTAACCACTCAGAAGCTACTATGAGTAAATTAACTTAAGGTGTTGTTTTTATTACATTAACAAGTCACTTAAATTGAACTTAAAGATATTTTTCTTAAGCAATACTTCGGACAGTTTTAGGGGGCGAAATAGGTAGGAACCACGGCCAGATA
>NZ_JALBWM010000291.1 GCF_023895975.1 Microbulbifer okhotskensis | reverse complement strand
GCTATTTTAGGTCTATTCTGTTCGTTTTTACACCGGTTTATATGGGACAGCCCTGCCCCCCCCCCCCCACTTCACAAGTCGTCCCAATTTAGCCCGCCATACAGGGCTAGACTCACTAGCACTGTATAGCCAATTCTCACCAGATAGGAACTACCCCGGTACAAAACGTCGCGACTTCGCTTACCACACAAATGCCGATGTCATGGTCCGCGGTCAAGTGGCATACCTTTTACTGGGACGATCTGGCTAAACAATCAATCTTCGAGATTATGCTCTCGAGCTATATTGATCATTTTTTCAATTGCTTTCCGGCTTGTGATCATTTCTTTGGCTAATCCTGCCGTTTCAACTGCTGAAGCATAATTTTTAAAAATCAGATAGCATGTATCACCTTCAGAGTTTAGATCTAGATCTGCAGGGTATACATCCAATCCTGCTGCAACTCTGGCTGCAAGAACCAGGGCCTGAATACCATAACCATTCATATGGTAATCGTTAATGATGTCCGTTTTATACGCCTCTTGAAGCCAGCCCCAATTATCAAATGAAACACGTACATCACTCCATTCAGAGTCACGGCCATCAATAACTATAAATGGATGAAAAGTTGTTTTATCAGTATTGGACATTAAATTTCCTAATGATTCCCTGGCACAGTTGCTGCTAAGAGGCAAGTTTGAGGTAAGATCAAACTGAAATAATAACGCCTGCACCCAATTACTCGCATAGCTTCGCCCCAAGGGAAAAGTATGAGTTAAACGGCACTTTTGCGGCGCTCCAGTAGCTGATAGCGTATAATTTAAGCGGCTTGTCAAATGACATATGTAGTATAAACCCAGTAAAATATGGGAGCGCACAATACCCATCCTATAAAAATTATTTTAAAAAACCCATCGCGCTCCTCCAAACCCAAAGTCGCCAAACTTTGCCTCTCTGGCTGCACTATTGGGTAGAAAACTCTATATATCCTTATTGCTAAGATACCCACAGCTATAGGAATAGCAACCACGGCAATAACCCCTAACAGCAAAGCCCATATCTCCCACGGTGCATCACCACCTCTTCTCATCTGCATTCCCCCATTCAATTTTCACCCAACAATTAGTTCAAAAAAGATTCTTTATATTTCAGTATTTTCGCCGCTTTATGTTTTTTTGGGAAGCCCATATGACCCACAGGGCTGTCCCATATAAATCAGCTTAAATCGTGACTGTAATTATCTTGTCT
>NZ_JALBWM010000290.1 GCF_023895975.1 Microbulbifer okhotskensis | reverse complement strand
GTATCCGGCCTTGGTTCCTACCTATTTCGCCCCCTAAAACTGTCCGAAGTATTGTCGGGATCTGGGACCCCAAGAAGCTTTATTTATAGAAATGACCAGGCTGTCCCATGGAGGTATGCAGCTTGTTTCTTTCATCAAAGTCTGTAAGCCATTGGAAGTTGAGCCTTTACGTAAAGGACTGGCATACCTACATAGACGTCACCCTCTCTTACGTGCCCGGGTGCAAAGAGGAGTGAAGCTTCGCTGGGTTTGCGATGTTAACTTCAAAGACATCCCAATACAGACATGCCAAATTACCACCAAATTAAATCTGGAGGATGAATTTGAAAATCGCGGAATGAATTACCTGGACAGCGAAAGCTATGTATACAGCATAAAGCTATACCTGAATAAAAAAGGACTTGTAGAGTGGATCTCTGTCATTAACATTCATGCCGCATTTGATGGCAGATCAACAATGACGATATTTTCTGATTTGGACAAATTTCTTCGCTCCCGAACAAAACTTGAACAGGATAAATCACTACCACTTCAAGAGAGCATAGCGACCCAACTAGAAGCCGCCGGCTATTTTGGTGAGGGAGAAATTGAGCATAAAAATATTGGGGATTTTAGCTGGCCAGTAGAGAAGCAAGCCCTTTCCCATGAGCGTAGGGCTTGTGCAATTTCATATTCCATGCCACCGGAAAATATTGGAGCCCTAGCTCAATGGGGTAAAAAAATGGAATAAAGCTAACTTCAATTTATTGCGCTATCGCATCAATTGCGGCTCGTGCTGTGCCTATCGATAAAAACTTGACAGAAGTTATTCTAGCCATGGATGCCAGAGGACTATGCTCCCCCAATATCCCCATTGATCATATCGGATCATTTTCAGAAACCACCAGTTTAGAACTCCCACCTAATATTAACGCTGCGGGTGTTATTGAGGTTGCCAAATCTCTCCAGGAACAGATATCCGCCGTTCTACTAAAACAAAGCCCCATGACAAAAAATCTAAGCTCCGACTATATAATGGAAGCTATCACTCGAATGGCTACCGAGATTACAGCCCCACAAAGCGCTTTTCCTGCTGGAATTATTGTTTCAAATGTAGGCAGCATGCGATTGTTAGCCGATGAAATGCATTATTTTGAAATCCAAAAGCCAATGAACACCTTAACCAACGGTATAAATCCTCTTATGGCCGTAACCTATACAACATACCGAAACGCAATTTTTGTTTTTGGTTATTGTGAACCTCTAATAAGTCAATACTTCGGACAGTTTTAGGGGGCGAAATAGGTAGGAACCACGGCCAGATA
>NZ_JALBWM010000028.1 GCF_023895975.1 Microbulbifer okhotskensis | reverse complement strand
AGTATCTGGCCGTGGTTCCTACCTATTTCGCCCCCTAAAACTGTCCGAAGTATTGATATGATAGAGAAGCTATTTATTAGGAAAGCCACCCCCCTGAACTACATGGTGCCCAGCGATTGTTTTATGAAAAATCAGGGATAACTCCCAGCACAGCTCAAAACAACCTGCCTTTCTTTTACCCCATCAAAACACAGCATGATTTCACCTTAACCGATTCGTAAAAACATGTTGAATATGGGTTAAAAAAGCGCTGACTTTTGGTAGCTTCTGTCGATGCTGCGGATAGAGTGCATATAAATCCACCGGTGACATTTCCCATTCGGAATGTACCGGCATCAATAAATTCTGGGCCACTTCTTGCCGACACATATAGTCGGGTAAAATTGCGATTCCACAGCCATCAACCAGCATCTGTTTTAAAATTAAGAAATCATCGACTCGCACTCTCGGCACTATCCTTATCTCTCGCATATCAGTGCCGTTAGTTAAATTCAAGCTGTCACCATGCTGGGCACTGCTCATAACAAGAAATTCGCAGCCGGCTACAGATTCAAAGGCGGCATTCAAGTTCTTTCGCTGAAGGTACTTTGGACTAGCGTATAAACGACGCCTGATCTCCCCCAGATTTTTTGCTACCAACCTGGAGTCCATTAATTCCCCCACGCGGATAACCAAGTCGTAACCCTCCTCTATCAAATCTACTCTTCGATTGGATAGGGTTAGCTCTAACTTAACGTCCGGGTAGGCTTCCAGAAACTCACCCATCACATCTTTCAATACCGCATGTCCAACACCGACAGACACACCCACGCGCAATGTGCCGCATGCCTTGCTCACTAAGCTACTGATCTTACTTTCCGCCAAATCCACTTCATGCTGTATTTGACGGCAGTGCTGCAAGTAGGCGCTACCGGCCTCAGTTAAGTTTTGTGTCCGCGTGGTGCGTTCTAGCAGAGTGACGCCTAGCACTTGTTCCAGCTTGCTGATCTTCCGGCTGAGATTCGCTTTAGGCAAGTTCAGCCTTGCCGCTGCTGAGGTAAAACTACCTGCATCCACCACCTCCATAAACAGCAGCATGTCATTCAAATCAGCTTTATGAGTCATCTCGCTTCCCTGGTACAGCTTGCACCACTGTTGTTGAAAATGAAACAGTGATTTTAAAAAACAACTATATATCAAACAGTTCCTGCTATCTAGAATGGCTTCATCAAATCAAGCAACTCACAACTCAACCCGGAGAGCACAATGGAAATTTTGTCCAGAGATACACTACCTTTAGGCGGCTTCGCAGGTATTACCGAGCATCGGTTGGTCACTGACAGCCGCATATTTGGCGCTCGTAAAAAGGCAGAAACTTTTGAGGGGCTAGGTAATATGGTGTATTTGGCCGATGCCCGTTACCTACCCCAGGGTTCATCCGGCATGCACCCGCACAGTGAAATCGATGTCATCTCTATCATTATTGAAGGCCGGGTCAGCCATGAGGGGTCTTTGGAGCACGGTAAAGACTTGGCGGCAGGTGAAGTTCAAGTACAACGCGCCGGCGGCGAAGGTTTTTCCCACAATGAAATCAACCCAGACAAACAACAAAACAGAATGCTGCAAGTCTGGGCGCTACCAGAAAAAGCTGGCCAACCCGCAGGATACAAAACCTACAAGCCGTCCTTAAATGGCACTACCCGGATTTATGGTGGCGGAAGTGATAGAGGCGCTACCTTTGATAGCGGCACTTTAATGGACATTGCTCATGTCAAAGCAGGCGAACAATTAAAACTCGATAAAGCGCACTTGATCTACATCATCAGTGGCACTGCACAAGCTGTGTCAGGGCATGTCACAAAGCAGATACAGGAAGGGGACTTGATCCGCGGGGACAACTTAGCACTCACCAGCACAGAAGCACTGCACCTGCTCATTGTGAGCCAAAACAATTAAACTCCTGATAAGAGCAGTTCCACCCTAAACAAAGATATGAATTTTACCCGTTTTGATGAGGGCGCCTAAATCAAAACCCAAAAAAATTCATCTTCAACAATAGCGATCCAGAAGGCTAAGTAGCACTTTAGTCACACTACCAGAATATCCTCAAGGAAGGAGATAAACCCTGACCCGCAAAACAACAAACTTAACTTAATTTAGCCGTCCCCCCTCAAATACCATTGCTGCCTAGTCAATCTGGGACAACCACAACTTTAATAACTCAAGCACTCGCCCAAAATATCTCCTGCTTTGCGATTGGATCGGCATAAGATTCTTGGTTTACCGGTGCTAGACCCAATTTTTTGAGTGACATTTGCACAACTTGTTGGTTGAATGGGGAACTATGATCACCGTTCAAATAACAGTCAATATCGATCCATTGCGCCTGCTTGATCTCAACGGTATCTTTTACGGAAATATCCCGATCTAAAGCAAGCAACTCACAGACAAAATACATATCTGTATACCCAAATTGGACCGGCGACTTAGTAGCAAAACCTAACACCGAGGAAAATTTACAAGTGATTCCCGTTTCCTCATACACCTCTCTAATCACTTCATCTACAATCTTTTCGCCCCGGTCAACTGTTCCTCCAGGCAATTTTAAATTTGATGAAGCACTATGGCCTTTTACACAAAGAAGCTCTCCCTCACTAAGCACAAAACCGCCAACGCCTATCGTATGTGTCGGAGAGAATGGGATATAGGCACTATCCTGAAGCTTAAGCACAAGAACTGCAGTGGAACCCTGGCAATTGTGAAATATAAATCCATAATCTAGAAATACTGATATAAAACGAGTCAAACTGCCTTGCAGAGTCACCCAAATTAATCTTTTAAGGTTAATTCTGGACAACGCTATTACGGCGCAAAGCTCAGTCAGCAACTGATCATCCGTACCACGGAATTTTTCCAGCTCTAGAGTAATCCCATCAAATGAATCTAGCGTGTGATCAAGCATCAGAAAACTACCGGATAACATAAATCTTAAACGTCAGCACACCATAAGTCACTTCACATTATCGAATCAAGCGACCTATCAAAAGTGTATTGAGCTCAATAACGGATCAATCCACAAAAATTCGGATCAAAAAATAAGTAAATAGCATTAAAAGACTATAGGAGAGTTGCGCATACAGGTGCAGAAAAGCCGAACAGCAAAAGATCCAGGCGAACTTACTAGAAGTCTAAATTTAAGGATACCGTTGAATACCTCCTAGAGCTGAACACCACTACCATAACAGGGATGCTGATCTAAATTTCACGAATTTCAGTGACCACGTCTGTTTTTACCGAGTTGGCGATAAAGCATTGCTTATGGGAAAGGTGGTGTATTTTTTCCAGTTGCTCGCGATTGGGTTGCTTATCACCGGAGAAACGGACCAGCGGTCTCAAAGTGACTTTAGTCATGGCCATTTGGCCATCTTCATTGTTTTCCATCACTCCGAGTGCCTTATCGCAGTACTCATCCACAATGAAACCACGTTTCGCCGCTATCGAGAGAAAGAACAACATATGGCAACTGGATAACGCGGCAACAAACGCCTCTTCCGGGTCGACATTTTCAACAACTGAGTAAGGGATTGGTACTACGTGGGGGGAAGACGAGGCTGGAACAGATAGACCACCATCAAACTGCCAGGTGTGAGCACGACTGTACTGGTTGTCGCTGAAAATCTGTTCATCACGCAGCCAAGTAACCGTTGAAGTGTACTCAGACAAGATTCATCTCCTTCTATCCAGTGCAAAACGCTTTATGGGAGCTGACAATCTCGCGGCTTAAAGCATTCGGTTGCATCACCAGCCCTTGATCAACAAGGCGCCGGTGATAACCCGAGTCAACATCGGGGGGCTTCCCGGCAGCGCATACAGCTATGCGACTACCGGTGGGCGCTCTATCAATGGGACTCAGGAATTATGCAGCGTCAACTTGCGCATCAGTGCGCGCAGCCATAATAAAATCATTCTTGTGCAAACCTTTGGCCTCATGACTCCACCAAGTCACAGTGACTTTACCCCATTCGGTAAGTAGTGCCGGGTGGTGCCCCACTTCTTCAGCAATTGCACCAACCCGGTTGGTAAAAGCCAATGCCTGTTTGAAGTTCCGAAACTTGAATACACGCTCCAATTGCAGAACCCCATCGCGGGCCATCGGCGTCCAATCGGGGATCTGTCGCAACAATCCAGGCAGTTCATCATCGCTCACCAGGGGCGCATCGGCACGGCAGGCTTCACATTGTTGTTGAGCTAGTTCGGTCATGATGGGTCCTCAAAACCATGTTTATTATCGACTCAAATGGGCCGGGCCCACTCTAACCGGCCACTGTCATCGAAACAAGCTCACAACTCAAAAACGCAGTTTATCTGGTTTTGTCATCGCAAAATGGAACGGCATGCTAAAAGTATTGGAGGAACTACATTATCTACATCAACTCTCCCGGCGGTCAATAAATACGCCAATAGGACGACTACCACGGATGGCGACTGGGATAAAGCGAGAACGGTTATGAGAGGACATATTCGCCTGCTAATTCTGCTGGCTTTACTGGGAGCCTGTGAGCGCCAGGACCTGGATCGGCAGCGGATTACACCTCCAGAGAGTACCGTACTGGAAGAAATGCGCTCTGAGACAAATCTGGCATTCGAACAGCTTTGTGAACAGTTTATCTTGGGACTGTGGAAGCTGTTCCCCTCCTGGGCCATCAGTGAGGGCTATTATGAAGTTGCTAGAAATTTACAGGTTCCCGACCAAAATTATCGCAAGTACCTTTTAGTCTTTGCACAGATCTATAAACGCAAATTTTCAGCCCTAAACGAAAACCAGCTCAGTATTAATTCACGCAGCAACCTAGCATTAATTAAAAATTTCTTAGACCGACTGCAATGGCAATATACGAGCTTTAAATCATACCAGTGGGATCCTTCTCTATATAATGTTTCGCACGCTTTCGCTCTAATTCTCAACTCAAATTATGCCCCCGTAGAGAAACGCCTACATGCATTTAGCACTCGAATGTCAAGTGTGCCGGAATACTATAAAGCGGCTGCAAAAGCTATCCACAGGCCTGCCAGACCTCAACTGGAACTGGCAATACAGCAAAACACAGGCGCTCTCAGTTTATTTGGGGAGCAATTGGTAAAAACGGTTAAGAAAAGTCATATGCCGGCCGATGCAAAAGCTATTTTTCTCCACCGACTACAAGACTCGCGCGCCGCCATTCAAGGCTATATTGATTTCCTGAAAAACCTAAAAATGAAAATCACCAAATCGGGTAACTTTCGCGATTTCCGCATTGGGGAGACACTCTACGAAGAGAAATTTCAGTTCGATATCAATATTGGAATTACCGCAGTAGAGCTGTATCAATTGGCCATTACGGAAAAGCAACGAACACACAAAAAAATGACCGAGCTTACCGATAAACTTTGGCCAAAGTATTTCCCCGAAGATCCCCCCCCATCCAATCATCTAATCAGGATTGGGCATCTACTGGAAAAGCTGTCTCTGCACCACCCCAGCAAAGAGAATTTTAAGAGAGCTATTGAAGAGCAAATACCGGAACTAGCCGAGTTCGTCGTAAAAAAAAACCTACTCAGCCTGGATAAGGAAAAGCCTTTAATAGTGCGTACCACGCCGCCCTATATGCAAGGATTTTCGGTTGCTTCGATCGATGCTCCCGGCCCTTACGATAAAGGTGCCAATACTTTCTACAATGTGATGCCAATTGAAAACTACAGCGATGAACGCGCCGATAGTTTACTACGCGAATATAATGACTATACCCTACAAATTCTCAACATCCATGAGGCCATTCCCGGACACTATACCCAGCTGGTCTATGCCAACCAATCCCCGAGCATCATCAGAAATATCCTCGGCAACACCGCTATGATCGAAGGCTGGGCCGTATACGCAGAGCGAATGATGCTCGATGCCGGCTACGGTGACTTTTCTCCAGAACTGTGGCTAATGTATTACAAATGGAGTTTGCGCACGATTACCAATACTATCCTGGACTATGAATTGCAGGTGAAAGGTATCGACCAGGCTCAAGCGATGAAGATTATGGTGAGGGAGGCATTCCAACAACAAGCCGAGGCCGAAGGCAAATGGCGCAGAGCAACGCTAAGCCAAGTACAACTCACCAGTTACTTTGCCGGCTTTACCGACATCCTCGCTTTGCGCAAAGAAATAAAGCAAAAACTCGGGAGAAATTTCAACTTGGAGGCCTTCCATGAGGATTTCCTCAGTTTCGGGAATGCACCTGTGCCAGTTATTCGGGAATTGATGCTGGCAAAAATAAAAGGAGACGGCCGAGATTAAAATCAGGACTCAACACGAGAGAAGATAATAAAAAAGTACATTAATCACGAAAATCATCAAAAGATTCCAGCGGCTCCCAATAGAATGTACCTAGCAAAATATCAAACAAGGGAAAGGTCAAGTTGAAGTTATAAGCTTTCATCAACCCTCGATGATGGTGGATTCTGTGCAAGTGAGCCAATTCACGAAACACAGGCACCTTATGAAACCAATGCTCCTTGGGTTCATGGTATCCAACATGTAAAAGCTCAAAAGCCAGATGGTTTAATATCATAGTTGCCGTCATGATATATCCCATATTACCTGAAACCACCCAAGTCAGAAAAAAACCACAAAGCGGCGCCAAAAAAAAAGCAATAAAAGCTGTCAAATAAATCGGAAACAATACTATACGCCAATCGCGAGGAGACTCAAAAGACAATAATGGTGCGGAAAAAAAACTGTGGTGATCTCCAGTATGCCGTTTGTAAAACAGCTTGGTAAGCTGTAGTTTTTTATGCCCGACCCAGCGGTGACTAACATACTCTACAAAATTATAGGCCAGAATTCCCAGTGGAATTACCAGAAGTTCACTCCCCTTCAAGCCCCTAATCTGTAAAATACAGTAGATAGCCACTGTTAAACTGATAACGAGAACATTTACCAAATGGAGCCAGCCATTATAACGGCTCTGGACATAGGCTCTATATTGCTCTCTGAAAGCCGCCGCATCGTGCATATTTGACATACTTCACCTCTACTTTTCTAGTGAATAAGGTGTTTTTCATCTCTTGACGCTCAATATAATTAGGAACACTATATAAGGTCTAATAAATAATTATTAATTACATTATTCTTCAGGCTGATAATGTCAATGCATCTTAGATCGCTGGATTTAAATCTGCTCCCCGTATTTGATGCGCTTATGATTGAGCAAAACCTGACTAGGGCTGCAGTTAAGCTGCATATGAGCCAACCCGCCGTCAGTGCCGCCCTTAAGCGTTTGAGAGCCACTTATGCAGATGAACTTTTTATAAGGACCACAAAGGGGTTGCGCCCCACTGAACGGGCGCTCGTACTACACCCCTCTATTCATCAGGCACTCAACACGGTACGCTCCGGCTTTCAGAAAACACTTTTTGATTACCGGAAGGCAGAACAGGAATTCTCCATCGTTATGCCAGATGTGGTAGAAACCTTAATGATTCCCGGCTTCTGCGAATGGCTTCGAAAAACTGCACCCGGCATCAGTCTTACTGTACTCCCCGATGAATCCGAAATGACGGCCAGAATGGTAAGCAATGGCGAGGTGGACCTGATTATTGACTATCAGCCTGTCGATTCACCCAACTATGTTAACCAGCTGATCGCGGAAGAAGAGCTTGTTATTATTGTCGGTAAGCATAATAAAAAAGTGGGTAACACAATCAGCGAAACTAGTTTTCAATCGTTACCACAAGTGTCCCTACTAAGGGGAAACCCTATGGGCTCCCCGATGGAAAGGCTTGCCAGACCCCAAAAATTACAACGCAATATTTGTTTACGAGTCCCGCACCTCTCCTCTTTTCCCCATGTCGTATCTACTACTGACTTAATTGGTGTTGTACCAATAAGAATGATGGACTCACCCCACTATAAGGGGGTTCCAGTGCGCACGCTCAAGCTGCCGATGGTATTTCCAAAGGTATTACTGCAGTTGACTTGGCATAAGTCGCAGACAGTAAATCCTGCTCATCGTTGGTTAAGGGAAAAAATTCTGGAGCTTTATCCGGTTTTAGGAAAGTAGAATACGTTGCTAACAATTAGTAGTGGATAGTAAGTTTGAAGGAGAAATTATGCTTAAGATTGAGGCCTTATTTATTATTCTGGGAGGCCTGTCTCTGCTCGCCTTCAACTTATTGGCAGCAGCGTGGATTTATTAGGGATTTTGCGTGAGCCATTTGCATTATTACCTTTGGGTTTTTTGATAGTCATCATCGGAACAGTTATGGCAGTGACCAGGCTTGTTCGCCGTAAACGCCACTCAGCGCAGAGTCGGATTCGATAAAGCTGTCAACAAAAGGGCCGGGAACCCTCTCGGGACCCGGCCTTTCGCATAGCAACCGCTTTTAGAGCGCGCCTGCCTCAATCTTTGCCTTCCAGATCAGCGGTCCGGTGGTATGCACCGAGTCACCCTGACTATCTACCGCCACGGTTACCGGCATATCTTCTACTTCGAACTCGTAGATAGCCTCCATACCCAGCTCCGGGAATGCTACAACCTTGGAGGCCTTGATGGCTTGAGCCACCAGGTAGGCGGCACCGCCCACAGCCATCAAGTACACCGCTTTATTGTCACGAATCGCTTCAATCGCCACAGGGCCGCGCTCAGCCTTACCGATCATCCCCTGCAGGCCCGTCTCTTCGAGCATGGTGCGGGTAAACTTGTCCATGCGAGTCGCCGTCGTGGGGCCCGCCGGTCCCACGACTTCATCACGCACTGGATCTACCGGACCCACGTAGTAAATAAAGCGACCCGTCAGGTCCACCGGCAGCTTTTCACCCTTAGCAAGGATATCCACCATCTTTTTATGGGCGGCGTCACGGCCTGTCAGCATCTTGCCGTTAAGCAGCAGAGTATCTCCGGGCTGCCAACTGCGTACATCTTCCGCAGTAACGCTGTCCAGGTTCACCCGACGGGTGTTACTTCCGGCTTCGCGAGTGATTTCCGGCCAGTCTTCCAGCTTCGGCGGCGTCTGGCGTGCGGGCCCAGAGCCATCCAGGGTGAAGTGGGTATGGCGGGTAGCCGCACAATTGGGAATAATGGCCACGGCTTTGTTGGCCGCGTGGGTTGGATAATCCTTCACTTTCACATCCAACACCGTAGTCAGGCCACCCAGCCCCTGGGCGCCGATACCTAGCTTGTTCACCGAATCAAACAGCTCCAGGCGCAGCTCTTCAGCACGATTGGATGCACCGCGCTCCTGCAGTTCCTGGATATCAATCGGATCGAGCAGAGATTCCTTTGCCAGCAGCATAGCCTTCTCAGCAGTTCCGCCGACACCGATGCCCAGCATTCCTGGTGGGCACCAGCCGGCACCCATTTGAGGCACCATCTTGAGAACCCACTCAATCACTGAATCAGAGGGGTTCAGCATGGCAAACTTACTCTTCGCTTCACTGCCGCCCCCCTTAGCCGCCACGTATACTTCCAGGGTGTCACCGGGAACTATCTCGTAGTGAATTACCGCCGGCGTGTTATCACCGGTATTCTTGCGAGCACCATCGGGGTCATCCAGGATAGATGCGCGCAGCACGTTGCTGGCATTCTGGTAAGCCCGGCGAACACCTTCGTTCACCATATCAGTCACACTCATATCCGCTTCCCAGCGCACATTCATGCCCACTTTCAGTTTTACCGTCACAATGCCCGTATCCTGGCAGATAGGGCGATGACCCTCCGCACACATACGTGAATTAATCAGTATTTGTGCCATGGCGTCCTTGGCCGCCGGGTTAACCTCTTTCTCATAGGCCTTATTCAGGGCCTGAATGAAGTCCTGTGGATGGTAGTAAGAGATAAATTGCAGCGCATCGGCGACACTGCCGATCAGATCATCCTGGCGGATAGTGGTCATAGCCAACTCCGATTAACGTCACGAGGCCGGCGATTCTACACGAAATATAGGGTTATTGGCCCTGTAATTCTCTCTACTCCCGGCACCCATCGGATTGCCTGACAAAGGAGCATAAAAAAGGGCGAACACCATTCGCCCTATATCTTCAGCCTGTGAGACTACATAGATGAAGCCGTGGAATTGCTAGTCTGTAGTGAACGAATAGCATCACGCAGCTGAACCAGGTCTTTATTCACCGAGCGGCGGTAAGCGTCGATAGACTCTACTGCCTCTTCATTGGCACCGACGCGCATGGTCAAATCACTGCGCACTGAGGCCAGCTGACGCTCAAGACGCGCCAGCTTATCAGACATCTCACGCTGGGAATCGGTATTGCCTTTACGCAGTTCTGTCAGTGCAGATTCCACCGCAGCGATCTTCTTCACACTAGCATCGAGACCATTGAGCTTGGTCTTCAGTGCCGCAACCTGCTTCTTGTTAGCGGTGACCGCCGTTTTATTAGACGCAATATTTTTACGATTTGTATCATAGGCAACGCCCCAAAGCTTTCGGATCTCGGCAGAGTTTTCTTTGGCCTTGGCGTTGAGCACTTCAACGGAAGCCGTGGATTCTTCATCCGAGAGACTAAAGCGCTTCTCTAATTCGGCTATGCGACCTTCCGCATCGTCGATACGGGCCTCAGCATTACTTAGTAAAGTTCGCCCCTCCTGCCATTGCTGGTAGAGAAAGCCGGAGGCCCCAAGGCCACCTATGGCCAGAATCAGGGCGCACAGGCCAAGGAAGGAGAAGCCACTGCGGCGTTCCTCTACGATAACCTGAGGCTCTGGCGCTTCTGCTATTTCTTCACTGGTGCGCATTTCCAGTGAAGGTTCTAGGGCGGCACTGCCGCCCAACGTGGGCTCTCTGCGTTGCATGTTTCAATACACCCGGTAACTGTGCTGATAAGTTCGGTGCCCGCCAGTACTAGACTGACCTATCCGGCCCGGCCATTTCAGTAATCTATGACACTAGAATCCATATAGATTCGTCGAATTCTGCGGCAGTTATACCAAAAACTGACGAAAAAGTAAGCGGCTGCCAGTAATAATAGACGACAGTCGAACAGAGCCGACACAAAAAGCATCTGCCCCTTGTGTTTGAGGAAATCGTCCCAACCTCCCCTAATCCACTGCGCCGGCTTAATTCTGGCATGCGGCGCGTGTAGAATGCCCTCACCAATAACCCGAAAACAAAGGAAGGAAGAAACCATGGCTTTCGAATTGCCCGAACTCCCCTACGCGAAGAATGCCCTGGCCCCACATATCTCTGAGGAGACCCTGGAGTATCACTACGGCAAACACCACAAGACTTACGTAGACAAGCTGAACGGCCTGTTGGATGGCACCGCTGATGCCAGCAAATCCCTGGAAGAAGTAATCCAGTCCTCTTCCGGTGGTGTATTCAACAATGCCGCCCAAGTTTGGAACCACACTTTTTACTGGAACTGCCTGAGCCCCAATGGCGGCGGCGCAGCCACTGGTACGATTGCCGAAGCAATCAATACTGCTTTCGGCAGCTTTGATAAGTTCAAAGAAGAGTTCACCGCCAGCGCTGTGAACAACTTTGGCTCCGGCTGGACCTGGCTGGTGAAGAAGGCTGACGGTACAGTCGCCATCGTAAACACTTCCAACGCCGCCACTCCCTTGACCGAAGAGGGCATCACTCCGCTGATGACCTGTGATGTATGGGAGCACGCTTACTACATCGATTACCGCAACTTGCGCCCCAAGTACATGGAAGCCTTCTGGGCCCTGGTGAACTGGGAATTTGTAAACCAGAACTTCGCTTAATCGCGAGATCATTTAAAAGAGCGGGCTTGTGCCCGCTTTTTTCTTTCCCTGCCCCACAGATTACCCAAGTCTTACCGAAAAAACCCTACCGCTGGCCAAATGCTGCTCAAGTGAGCACAATACCTGCTGACCTGCACGACTGATCCCGCACATACCTCGGGGTATATAGGCAGGGACACCTAAAGAATGCCACTTGAGTGGTACAAAGTAGCAACGAAGAACCAAACACTGGAAATATGCTCATGAAGTTGAAACCAACTCTGATTGCAGCCGCCATAAGCGCGCTGGTCATCAGTGGCTGTGACCGCAGCGCCCCGAATGCTGCCGAGCAGAGTGCAAGCGCCACTGCCGCAGAAAGCGTAGCCACTCAAGATGGCGCCGGCAAAGTGAACCAAGAAGCCGTCAAGCAGGTCAACCAGATGTTTGAGGACTTCTTCCAGGAGCACCTCGCCCGCAGCCCTGAGTACAAAACCTTCCTGGGACAAAAAGAGGATTACGACAAGTGGGACGACCTCTCTCCGGAGTTTGTCAGGGAAACCCTGGAGATCGACAAACGCCAGCTGGCCGAGCTGAACAAAATTGACCCATCCACTCTGGATGAAGCCACCCAACTGAGCCTGCGCCTGGCAAAACGCAACTGGCAGCAAGATATCGACGGCTACAAGTGGCGTAACCATGGTTACCCGGTCAACCAGATGTACGCTACCCACACCAGCGCAGCCAGCCTACTGATTAGCCAGCACCGCATTGACGACGTCAGTGATGCCGAAGCCTACATTGCCCGCTTAAAGGCAATGACAAAGTACTTCTCCCAAGTAGAGAACAAATTGAAGGCCAATGCCGCAGCGGGCACCATCGTACCCAAATTTGTATTCCCCTATGTGATCAGCGATTCACAAAACCTGATCAGCGGTGCTCCGTTTGATGGTGAAAAAGATAGCCCCCTGTTTGCGGACTTCAAAGGCAAGGTGGAAAAGCTGGAGATTACCGACCAGCAGAAAAAAGCACTGATCGACAAGGCCAGTACCGCCCTCACGGAGAGCGCAGGCCCAGCCTACGAAAAACTGATTAGCTACCTGCAGGAACTTGAGAAAAAATCCACTACCGATGACGGCGCCTGGAAACTGGCGGACGGTGACGATTTCTACAAGTTCCGCCTGGGCGTCTACACCACCACAGATATGACGGCTGACGAGATCCACCAGACCGGTCTCAAAGAAGTTGCTCGAATCCACGACGAAATGCGCGAAATCATGCGCAAAGTGAAATTCGAAGGCAATTTGCAGGAATTCTTCGAATTCATGCGTACCGACAAACAGTTCTACTATCCCACCTCTGAAGAGGGTAAAGCAGAGTACCTGGAAAAAGCCTCGGCGATTATCGACACCATGAAGGGGCGCCTGGACGAACTGTTTATCACCAAGCCCAAAGCGGAGCTGGACGTAAGAGCAGTTGAAGCTTTCCGGGAAAAATCTGCAGGTAAAGCTTTCTACCAACGTCCGGCGCCAGATGGCTCGCGTCCAGGTATTTACTACGCCAACCTCTATAACATGGAAGATATGCCCAGCTACCAAATGGAAGCTCTGGCATACCACGAAGGCATCCCCGGCCACCATATGCAGCTGTCGATTGCCCAAGAGCTGCAGGATATTCCCAAGTTCCGCAAGTACGGTGGCTACACCGCTTATACCGAGGGCTGGGGTCTTTACTCCGAAATGGTGCCAAAAGAGCTTGGGTTCTATGAAGATCCCTACTCAGACTTCGGTCGCTTGGCGATGGAATTGTGGCGCGCAGGGCGCTTGGTCGTGGACACCGGCCTCCACGCTAAAAAGTGGACCCGAGAGCAGGCCATCGATTACCTCGTAGAAAACACCCCGAACCCTAAAGGCGACGTAACTAAAGCGATTGAGCGCTATATCGTAATGCCTGGACAAGCGACCGCTTATAAAATCGGTATGCTGAAAATCGTCGAACTGCGCGAAAAGGCCAAGGTTGAGTTAGGTGATAAATTCGACGTT
The DNA here is from genome assembly GCF_023895975.1 of Microbulbifer okhotskensis. Classification (GTDB taxonomy): domain Bacteria; phylum Pseudomonadota; class Gammaproteobacteria; order Pseudomonadales; family Cellvibrionaceae; genus Microbulbifer; species Microbulbifer okhotskensis. Next base: position 33,757 of record NZ_JALBWM010000028.1, on the reverse strand, counting down.
CGCGGGTTCCACGACACCATCCTCGCCAATGGTTCAGTACCGCTGGACGTTTTGGAAGAGCTGGTGAATGAGTGGGTCATTAGCGTTAAAGCACAAAGCTAAATTCTATTAGCTGAAGCAATACCCAAAAAATACAAAGGCCGCCTCAAGGCGGCCTTTGTATTGGGGAAAGCTGCGTTTACCCCTTTTTAGTGGCAACCCAATGATCTACCTGCTGTTCCAATACCGCCAGCGGTACCGCGCCATTGGTAAGTACAATATTGTGGAACTGGCGAATATCAAACTTATTGCCGAGTGTTTCTTGGGCCCGCTTACGCAGTTCCAGAATTTTTAACATCCCCGTTTTGTAGGCCAACGCCTGCCCCGGATTCACCAGATAGCGCTCAATTTCAGTGGTGACCTCAGTTGTTGTCATACCGGTTTTCTCCAGCATATAAACGATGGCCTCTTCACGACCCCATCGTTTATAGTGTATTCCGGTATCTACCACTAGGCGTACAGCCCGAAACATCTCAGCCTGCAACCGGCCCAGATCATCATAAGGGTTTTCCTGGAAGCCCGCTTCCTTGGCAAGCTTTTCAGCATACAAAGCCCAACCCTCGGAATAAGCGGTAAACAGACCCAGCTTACGGAAGGTAGGAACGCCTTTTAGCTCTTGCGCAATCGCCAGCTGGAAGTGATGTCCAGGCACCGCCTCGTGATAGGCTAAAGTACGCATACCAAATTTCTTGGTCTCGTGAACATCGCGCAGGTTTGCGTAAAAGATCCCAGGACGAGAACCATCCATCGCCGGAGAAATGTAGTAAGCACCGGGGGCCCCCTGTTGCTTAAACTCTGGCACACGCCGTACTTCGACCCCCATCTCCGGCTTTACATCAAAATACTCTTCCAGACCCGCACTAACTTCATCTATCACCATCTGGTAATCGGCAATAATGTTTTCACGCCCCTGTTCGGAGTCCTCATAGAGAAACTGAGAATCATTGTTTATCGCTGAAAAACGCTCACCGATAGTGCCACTATCCTGTCCCACCGAGGCAAAGATTTGATTCATTTCCCCTTCAATCCGCGCCACTTCCTGCAAACCAATACGATGAAGCTCTGCCGGTGAAATATTGGTAGTGGTATGACTGCGCACCTGGTATGCATAAAATGCATCGCCATCAGGCAGTGCCCAAACACCATTATTTTTCGATACTTTTGGCTGCAGCTCACGATAATAATCGATCAGGCTCTGGTAGGCAGGGTAAACCTCTGCATCAATAAGGGCCTCCCCCTGACTGAGAATGCGGTTACGCTCCTGCATATCCAGCCCGTCAATTTTATCGAGTCGATCCACCAAGGAGGTATAAAGAATATTTTCTTGCACAGGTACAGCAATAAACCCCTGCATCTCCACCAAAACACTGTCGATCACGAATCGCGGTGGCAGGATCTGTTTTTCTTCACGGATCGCCAGCCCACTGAGTACCTGGTCAAACTTGCGCTTCACCTCCCCCAATCGGGACAGATAATAATCGGCCTCTTTAACATTATTGATCTGGTGAACCTCAGCAAGAAACTCAGGCAGGCTATTTTGTACCCCGAGCATCTGGTTAAGCGGGTAATCGTGATGCCTCCAGCGCCCCGCCTCAACCATATTACCGAGGAAATGCTCGAACACATCGTAGGAAATTGCCTGCTGCCCATTCAAACCAGCTCGATCGTATGCGCGCAGTACTGCCAGTTCATCTTCCATCATCTGCATCTGGCGCAGCTGTTCTTCCTCTGACAAATCATCGAGGTGTGCGTTGTGACCATCTATTCCAAACTGTTCCAGCACTCTCAGCTGGGACAGGATTTCCGGACTGGTGCCACCGAGCTTAATAAATGCACGTTCAAAAAATACATCAATGGACCAGGGCTTAAAATAGATTGCGTTGACCGCAAAAGCAGCCCCTCCCAAAACACCCAACAAAAATAAACCACCAATCCACTTGGCTACTCTTTTAATCATTTTTTTTCTCCAGCTATCCAATCTTTATAATTTTGAGCCTATCCGGAAATCGTCACAAGCATCTCACACAAGAATAGAGGTGAGCTGATTCATTGGGCGGATAAGATGATATTGACTGGAAGTCCATCATCCCTTAATGGGTGATACAAAATCACTCGGTTTCAAAGCCAATAAAGAGCAACTGACTTTTTGCAGAATATTTTCCGCCGTATTGCCCATAATAAAACCTGGGATCCCAGCACGGCCTACGGTACCCATGACCAGAAGGTCCAAATTTTCTTCATCAATCAACAGTGGGATAAAGCTATCGGGATGAGCGACCACGTGATGAACTTGTATCTCTCCATCAATTCCAGACGCTCGTATCAATACATCGAGCATGGAGCGATGTTGGGCGCGAGCTGCGTCAGTGGCCTCGTCCAGCTCCTCTTCCGAGGCGTTCAAGGGAAAATGATGGCGTAGATACCCATCGATATCGAAGTCCCAGCAGGAGATCACGTACAACACACCGCTACAGCTATCTGCCAGTACCCGCGACCAACGCAGTAATCTGATTGCCAAATCATAGCTACTACCCCCCTCGCACTCGGGATCAATCGCCACGGCCACCTGGATTTTGGTATGCGGTTGTTTGATAGATCGACACAACCAGATTGGACAGGGACACTTGCGCAGGAGGTCCATATCCATCGCCTTGAAACCCTTCAGCTGGGTACGCCCCTCAACATTTTTTATCACAAGGTCATAACCCTCCCTCAACACCCGGCGAATCACCCGCTCAGCGGGACGAGAGCCACAATCCGATTCAATTTCTAGATTCGTTTTATCCTCTGGCAAATCCATACGTATTCGGGTTGCTTCAATTTCCCCCTTAACCCGCTCCAGCATTGTGTCCATACAAAGCTGGCTAAATTCCTCAAACCCCTCCGGCACCGCCGGGCAGACCATAAGAACCTTTATCTTCGCCTGATGGTTGCGCGCCACCGCAAAAGCCTGCATCAAGCCGCCACTCTCGTCTTCAGCAGCATGACTCACATACAGGATTTTATGAATATTCGGCATAACGCTGTCCTCAACCTGTACCATTTGGGAACAATCAGGGATGGAATTCCCCCGTAAATCTATTCACTGCATCAATTGGTATCGTGGACTGAGCAGATTTCACAAGAAAATAAGCTCTCAAGCAACAGGCGGGGCTAAGCGTACATTCACGCTAGAGGGGGTTGGAAAAAAGAGTCCGATGGGCCTTGAAGCAGAGTAAAGTGAAGTACTAACCGGGCCACCCGGCAAGTGAGCGGTCACTCCAGGCTGCGGGCGGCCGAGAGTGACAAATTACTCCTCAGGGGCCAGGCTAGATGTCCAGCACCTGTTTTACAAAAGGAATGGTGATCTTGCGCTTGGCCATTAAGGAAGCCCGGTCCAACTCCTCCAAACACAGGAACAGCGCACGTGTATCCCTGGGTGCCCGGTGCAGGATGTATTGAGCAACATCTTCCGGCAGATCAAAACCGCGCAGGCGGCTGCGACGACGCAGGGCTGCAACCTTATCGCTGTCATTCAAGGTTTGAAGGTGGAAGACCAGGGACCAGTGCAAGCGGGACTGTAGATCTGCCAGGGCAATATCCATCCCCCGTGGAGATTGACGCGCGCCCATCAGCAGCTGTCTACCTCCGTCCTTCACCCGGTTATAAAGGTGAAAAATAGCGGTCTGCCACTGCGGCTGGCCTTCCAGCAAATGAACATCGTCGATACAAACGAGATCCAGTTGCTCCAACCCATCGAGAATAACAGCCGGATCCGTCGCCATCAGGTCAGCGAGCGGAATGTAATGGAAGGAGCGGCCACTGGCCTCTGCGCACTGACATGCTGACTGCAGAAGGTGGCTCACACCGCTGCCCGCCTCGCCCCAGATATAAATAACAGATTCAGGGTTTTCGCCACTGGCAAACGACTGCAGCAGGGACACCACCTGACGGTTGGGGTCTGACTCAGACAGATAGAAGTTGTCGAAAGTGGCGTCGTCCCGCAGGGACACTCCCAGCGGCAGCTGTTGCGGAATACTCATCTCAGTCCCAGCGATAGCGCAACGGATTCTCAGCGCTGCCCAAAGGTGAACGGTATCCACTCAAGTTGATAGCATCTCCGTCCGCTTGTGCCTGCAGTTTATGATTTAGCGCCAAGGTATCGCGCAAATTACTCAAGTCTACAGAGGAGACAAGTGCTACGCGCATCCGGTCGCCCTCCACAGAGAGTAAATTAGCACTGTTCACCTGCGCCAATCCCTGTAGATAACCGGATACTTGCGCATAGTCCGCAAAACTGTCAACGCCTGATAATTCAATAACCACTGCGCCCAACGAGCTACCCTGCCCTTCTGGAAGCACAGCATAGCGCTGCGCCAGGATATTGGACAACTGATTGACCCCCCGCAGAGCGACCTCTTCAAGGGAGCCGCCGGTGGTATCGAACGCATAGCTGCGTCCACCGTGAACCAACAGCCAGTCGGCTTGCCAACGGCGGCCCGAAGCCTGCAAAACACGCCCCATCAGGGTTGCATCGGGACTGTAGCGCAATCCGGCCCGTTCAGCGGCCTGCTCGTCCTGCGCCCACAGTGCGCCCAACGGCATATTGCGCTGGTCGTTTAGATCCAAAACAGGGAAGTCCAAGGGAACACCGCGTTCGACGGCCATTGCCTCGAGTACTGCAAACAATTCGGGGGAGGTCTCTTCACTGAGCGAGCTGCGCCCCTCTTGCAGGGTATCCACCGCCAGCCAAACCAGAGTACCGGGGCGATTGTTGGGCCAGATAGGCAACCCCAGCTGATTGACTTGGCGTGAAATGGCCTGGGGATTAAAGGAGATATGAAGATAGAGCTGGTTATCCTCACGGGTATAGCGATAACCCTGCACAAATTGTTGTGCACTCTTCAAAATCGGTTGCAGGTTTGGGGCACGGCCAATGGCAGCATCCCCTGTTACACGTACGAACACACGTTCCAGACCGCGACTTCCGGCTGCTGCACGATCCGTGGTTCCGCGACTGGGCACAGCCTCCACAACTTCGTACAAATCCGAGATGACTCGGGCCTGAACCGGCAAGACTAGAACACTGATAACCAGAGCCAGCAACTGCAACACCAATCCCTGCCGGAGCAGCTTGTGCATAGGACTTCTCTCCAAACCTCTTTCCACCCCTTGAGCTTGCACGAAATTGTTGTCGATGTACAAGGTGCCAAATTTCAGGGCAGAGTAAAAATTAGAGCTATTGTATCAGCGTCAGGCGCTTCTCTCAGCCCCGAGTTCTCACTATCGGAGTGATTTTACAGATCAAACACCCAGAAAGTGGCGAAATCCTTCTTTGAGGAGCCCTCTGGGCGTGGCTCCCAAGGCAAGACCCGGCTAGAATACGCGCCCTTCGACTACCCACCGCAGGAAGAATCATGAACGATTCCAAGCCGCTATCCGCGCAAACACCCCTTTCTTACAAAGATGCCGGTGTCGATATCGATGCAGGTAATGCACTGGTAGAGCGCATCAAACATGTCGCCAAACGTACATCCCGTCCGGAAGTAATGGGCGGACTGGGCGGATTCGGCGCCCTGTGTGAACTCCCAAGCGGCTATAAAGAGCCTGTTTTGGTATCTGGCACCGACGGAGTGGGTACCAAGTTACGCTTGGCAATGGACCTGGGCATCCACGACAGTATTGGTATTGACCTGGTTGCAATGTGTGTCAACGACCTGATCGTAGCCGGCGCAGAACCCCTGTTCTTCCTCGATTACTATGCAACGGGCAAACTGAATGTGGATATTGCTGCAGAAGTAGTAACCGGTATAGGCAAAGGCTGCGAATTGGCAGGCTGTGCCCTGGTTGGCGGAGAGACCGCTGAAATGCCCGGAATGTATGAAGGCGATGACTACGACCTGGCGGGCTTCTGCACCGGGGTTGTGGAAAAATCCGAAATCATTGACGGCAGTAAAGTCAAAAGTGGCGATGTGCTGATAGGCCTCGCTTCCAGCGGCCCCCACTCCAACGGTTACTCCCTGATTCGCAAAGTCCTCGAGGTACGCAGTGCCGACCTGCAACAGGATATCGGCGGAGAAACCCTTGCTAAAGCCCTGATGGCTCCGACCCGCATTTACGTGAAAAATCTGCTCCAGCTGATGAAAACCTGCCAGGTCAACGCCCTCAGCCATATTACCGGTGGCGGCCTACTGGAAAACCTGCCGCGTGTACTGCCCGAAGGCTGCAGCGCCCGTATAGATGTCAACAGCTGGGAAATGCCAGCCGTATTCAGCTGGCTGCGCGATGCCGGCAATATTGATAGCCACGAAATGTACCGTACTTTTAACTGCGGCGTTGGTATGGTGATCTGCGTCCCTGCCGAACAAGCGGAAACTGCCCTATCGACTCTTAAGCAGCTGGGGGAAGATGCCTTTATCGTTGGCAGTATTGAAACAGCCCGCGAAGGCTCTGAGACTGTCGAGCTGGCGGGACTCTAATGTCTTGTAAAGTCGTCGTACTCATTTCTGGCAGCGGTAGTAACCTGCAAGCGCTGCTGGATACCACCGCGCAAGCGGATGCTCCTTTTTCGGTGTGCGCGGTTATCAGCAACAAGGCAGAGGCCTACGGCCTGAACCGTGCAACGCAAGCCGGTATACCCGGTATTGTGGTGGATCACCGCAGCTTCCCCAACAGGGGGGCGTTTGATCAAGCCCTGATTAAGGAGATTGATCAACATAAGCCGAGCCTGGTTGTGCTAGCGGGGTTTATGCGAATTTTAACTCCCGAATTCGTACGCCACTACGGCGGGCGCCTGATCAATATTCATCCATCTCTGCTCCCCAAATACCAAGGGCTTAATACCCACCAGCGGGCGCTGGAAGCCGGGGATAAGACGCATGGCGTAACCGTTCACTTTGTGACCGAAGAACTGGATGGGGGGCCCTCTATTGTCCAGGCCATTGTTCCCATAAAGGAAGGGGACACTCCAGCACTACTGGCAAAGCGGGTTCAAAGGCAGGAGCACACTATCTACCCGATGGCAGTTTCCTGGTTTGCCCAGCAACGCCTGCAAATGGCTGATGATCGCGTTCTTTTGGATGGCGAATTATTGCCTCACTGCGGAGTTCAGATTTCGGCCTAGCAAGAATGCCTCTTATCGCTGGCGGGGCAAAAGTCCTTCGATGTACTTTGCACGCCTCGCCAGCTAATATTCAAGAGGATTCAGTTTTTGCGGGATATTTAAAGTGCGCCTTCTTGCTACCACCCTATTTCTCCTCGTATTGGCCGGCCAAACTATTGCCGCCGAATTAAAACCCTTCAAAGCAACTTATGCAGCTCGATTTAATGGCGTCAGTATTACCGCAACCCGGGAGCTGTCCGGGCAGGAAGACAACTGGCGGCTGGACTTCGATAGCAGCGCCCTGTTCGCCAATATTAAAGAATATTCTCGCTTCACCAGCCAAGATGGACTTGTCACCCCCCGACACTATGAATATCGCCGGACCGGACTCGGTCGCGACCGCGCCACGGTTCTAAATTTTGAACCTTCCAAAGGTCTGGTCTTCAACGTTCACAATCCTGAGAGAGACCTAAAGGATGTCCCGCCGAATATTCTTGATAAGGTGAGCTACCAAATGCAGCTGGCCCTCGATATCGCGGCGGGAAAAAAAGACCTGCAATACAAAATTGCCGATGGCAAAAAAATTCGTGACTATAAATTCAACCAAATTGGCACCGAAACACTGAAAACCCCACTGGGTCCTGTTGAGACCATAAAGGTAGCCCGCGTCAGAGATACCGAGTCCGGAAGAGAGACGACTGTATGGATCGCGCCACAGTGGAATTACGCTCTGGTGAAACTTATCCAGAGAGAAGAAAATGGCAAAAGATATCAAATTAACCTGACAAAATTATCCATCAACGGAGAAAAAGTCACTGCTAGCCAATAAATAGCCACATTTTCAGCTAACAGAAAAAAATCCACCGTCTTGGATAGATTTTTGTCCTCATTGTCTTTATAAAGTCACTCCTCTCCCTCACTCGAGCAATTTCGTATTGCTAGACTTTTTAGTAAGGGATTTGCTACGGAAGTAGAAGGTACTTATATAAGTCTAAAGGCCTTCCTGCCATGGCAGAGTTTGTTCCAACCTGTTTATGGCTTTCAGTAATCAGCAGACTTAGAGATGGGTTCTCATGAATAAAAAATACCTGCGACACGCAGTTCTGGCCGCAGCGATCAGCTCCGTTTCCCAAGGCGCTATGGCTGCCGGTTTCTACTTGCAGGAAACCAGCGCATCCGGTCTCGGCCGAGCTTTTGCCGCCGAAAACACCGTCGGTGACAATGCCGCAATTCTCGCCCGCAACCCTGCCGGTTCAGCCCTGTTCGATACCTACACCATTTCTGTTGGTGCCACTTATGTCGACCCCGAAATCGATGTAGAAGGTGATGTCACCTACTACGTCGGAAGTGCCGAAACCGGCTACCTGGCATTCGAAACCCCAGCCAATGCCAAGAACTACGCCACCAGCGCCGTAATCCCCAATGGCTACCTGGCAGCGCCTATCAATGACAATTTGTCATGGGGCCTGGCCATGTATACCGATTTTGGATTGGAAACCGATCTCCCAGATAATTTTCCTGCAACCACTATCGCCAACAAAACCTCGCTACTGACTGTAAATATCCAACCTTCTATTGCCTACGATTTTAACAACCAGTTCAGTGTGGGCATCGCGGCCAACTTTTTCTATGTCGATGCCGAATTGAACACCACTTTCCCCGATGACTTTCTCATTGGGGATGTTGTGGCGCCGGTGTTGGGATTTAATCCCTCTGGCGCAACGCTTTTGGACGTAAAAGGTGATACTTGGGATGTGAGCTGGACCATCGGTGGCCTGTGGCGCATCAGCGACAATACTCGCGCCGGTATTTCTTACCACGCAAAATACGACCCCAAAATCAAAGGGGAAGTAAGCTCTGATATCGCACCAAGCCCTCTCGATCCATTTGACGATACTTCAGGAAACCTGACTCTAAACCTGCCGGACACCTTGGAGCTGGGTTTCTATCACCGCTTCAATAACAACTGGGGTATCGCAGCAGGTTATATGTGGACCAACTGGGATCGCTTCGAGCGCCTGGAAGCCTTTATCCCTTCCGCAGGCGAAGAGTACAACCCGCTGCTGCTGAAAGAAGAAAACTTCAAGAGCGGTTCTCGCTACAGCCTTGCCGGTGAGTACTACCGCAACGACGAGTGGACGTTCCGTTTCGGCTACGCCTACGACCAAGGCGCTGCCCGCGATGGCTTGAATAGAGAAGAAACCGAAGAGCTCACCGAGCTGGTCGGCACAGACCTGCCTATCACCTGGCGCACCTTGTCAATCCCCGATACCGATCGCCAGTGGCTGACGGTTGGTGGCACTTACCGATTCAGCGACAAGCTAACCGTTGATGGCAGCCTCGCCTACATCTGGGGCGACGACGAAGTTATTCAGGAAGCCAGCAACATTAATGATGCCATTATTACCTACTACGATGGCGGCACCACCAAGACCGAAGCTTACCTGTTCAGTGTGGCTTTGAACTACCAGTTCTAAACCATTTTACATTTGTGAGAAAAAGGCTCTACCTGTGGTAGAGCCTTTTTATTTTCAACCCTCAAAACACCCCCACCCTCTGCCACCTTGCCCGCCCCCCTGAAAATAAAGGCAGCGCAACTTATATCAATACCACCAAAGCTCCAATGCCGGGAAAAGGGGTTAGATAACTGACGCTACAAATTTGGTATAAATAGGCTTTAGATCCTAAAAATATGTCGAAATCACAGCAATACATATCGTGCTATTCCATTTCCATTATCAAAATTTACATAATCACGGAGCTAAAGAGCCTATTTGGCTAGCCGGGTACTATCCGCCAACCCCTCAAAAATGGCGAGCGCTCTCCTATTTCCTTGTATTTTGTCACTGCGTTCCAGCAGGCACCCATTAAAATAGAAACAATGTATTACTTGGATTGATACAAATAGAACAAGGAGAGTATGGGTTGTACAAATAACACCCTCTAAAAACTTCAAACCAATTAACAGTAATGGCATATGCCTTGCACATATCACAGCATTCCATTTTGAGAAATAAGTCAAACTACAAGAGTAAAATCATGAAGTTATCCGCAGTATTTATCTTGTTAATTCTAAGCCTGGATGTCACAGCGTTTTCCATGGGAGACGCCATTAATATTGCCGGGCGCCAGCGAATGCTATCCCAACGCATCACTCAGACTTATATCTTACGCGGAATCCAACCTGAAGCTGAACGCCACGAGAAGGTGTTCACAAGATCAATTCAGGACTTCAAGCAAAACCACAAAAAATTAGACCGCTTCCACGGTGCCAATAAAGTAAAAAACCAGCTATTAATCGTGCAAAAAGAATGGGAATTTTTTGAGGAAATTGCCCAACAGCCCGTCAGTAAGGAAAATGCCGCCGAACTTTTTGAGCGCAGTAATTCACTCCTATCCGCCGCCCATATTTACGTAGTCAAGTTGCAACAACTGGCACAACATAACAGTGCCGAGCTGATAAATGTTGCCGGTCGTCAGCGCATGCTCTCCCAAAGAATCGCCAAAAATTATGCTGCTAAACTTTGGGGGATATCCCCGGAAGATGCCGAGAGCGGTTTACAAATGGATCTCTCCGAGTACTCCAATCGCTTGAACCAACTATTGGACAGCCCTTTCAACACACCCGAGATTAACAACAACCTGCACAAAGCCAAAGATCACCTAAGTTACGCCAGCAGGGGGTTTGATGGGGAGATGAAAATTTCCGAGAAACGCCAGATCCAAGTAATTACCGGCACCACGGACCTGATGCTACGCAACATGAATATTATTACTGAACAGTACGCCGAATTATTAAATTCAAGGGAGTAACAATGAAAACGGATTTTGAATTTAGGCCCAGTACAGAGAAAATCCTGCATGAATTGGCGACCCCTGATTTTCAGGCGTTGAATCAACAAGCAAATGACGAAACCATAAAGCGCATGAAGCAAGCCGTTCCGATATTAATCGGAATAGGCAAGGCCGGGGACAACATTCCCGGAATGCGCAAAAACCTGATCCTCCATGCCGGCCCCCCAATCACCTGGCAACGGGCATCGGGAGCACTGAAAGGCGCCATTATTGGCGGCCTTATCTACGAAGGGCTGGCGAAGAATAAGGGCGAAGCCGAAGAGATCATGAAGGAGGGCAGTGTCGACTTGGAGCCCTGCCACAACCACAGCGCTGCTGGACCTATGGCAGGCATCATTACCTACTCCATGTCAGTTTATATTGTGGAAGACAGGCTATCCGGCTATCGGGCCTATTCCAATCTCAGTGATGATCGCGGTGACAACCTAGGAAGCTCAATGCGATTCGGCGTCTATGATAAAGCCGCAATCGATCAACTCCACTGGAATGAAAGCCATATCGCACCAGTACTCGATCAGGTAATTAAAGAAAAGGGGGGGATTGATTTCCTGCCGATCATAGGCAGAAGCTTACTGATGGGGGACGATTGCCATGTGATGACGAATGCTGCCACCCTACTGCTTTCCGGAATTTTACTGCCAGGAATAATCAAAAACTGTAAAAATAAACACGATATTGAAAAAATTGCGACTCAAATCCATCAGGACGGAACCTTCTCCCTAAACCCCATCATGGCTACCTGTAAAGCCATTGCCGATGCAGGAAACGGTATCCCTCACAGCAGTATTATTACCACCATGGCTCGAAATGGCACAGAATTTGGAATTAAAGTATCGGGACTTGGTGACACTTGGTTTACTGGAATAGCGGGGGTTGGGCACGGATCACTGACACAGGGACTCACCCCAGCAGATGTCAACCGGGATATGGGAGACAGTGCCATTACTGAAACAGTGGGTTTCGGAGGAATAGTGAGATCCTTTTCCGGCTCAAATTTGGACACCATCAATAACACAATGAGCATGTACAATATCGCTCATTCAGAGAGTGATTCCTTCTTGACGCCGGGAATCGATGACCGCGGGCCCCCTCTCGGATTCGACCTTTTAAAAATTATCAAACTAGATACTACGCCAATCATTAATTCCAGTCTGGCGAATAAAACGATGAATCGCTATATGGCTGGTGTGGGAGCTCTTCACCCCCCAATGGAGGCCTTCACCAAGGCAGCAGCGCGCCTCTTAAAAGAGGAAGAGGAGCAAACCAAGCTTCATTAAAAAAGGCCCTCAAAAACGTAAAAAGGGGGCATAGCCCCCTTTTTTCATTCTTGCAACGTCAAAGCAAAAGCCTCAAATTACCAACCGCATTCGCGCCCTTGATTTTGCTCTTCCAGATACGCCATCAATGGCTGGAAGTAATCAATAATGGCCGAAGCATCCAAATCGCGCTGGCCAGTCAAAGCTTCCATCGCATCCGGCCAGTGCTTGCTTGCGCCCATCGCCAACATAGCCCGCAATTTCTCGCCCGCTTCATTATTTTGGTAAATTGAACAACGGTGCAGTGGACCGGTTTCACCGGCAGCTTCACACAAAGCGCGATGGAACTGGAACTGCTGGATACGTGCCAGGAAGTAACGCGCGTAAGGTGTATTGCCAGGAATATGGTACTTGGCGCCAGGATCGAAGTTTTCTTCTGAACGCTCAACCGGAGCAGCGATCCCCTGGTACTCTTCGCGCAGTTCCCACCAGGCCTTATTGTAATCAGCCGGCATCACTTCACCATTGAATACCTGCCAGCGCCACTTGTCGACCAGAAGGCCGAACGGCAAGAAGGCAATTTTGTCCAGCGCCTGCTGCATCAGGTAGCCGATATCCTTACTTTCATCCGGCACCTCATCCATCAGACCCACCTCCTTAAGGTACTTGGGTGTAATGGAGAGTGCGATGGTGTCGCCTACGGCCTCATGGAAGCCATCATTGGCACCTTCCTTATAAAGGAACGGCTGATCCTTATAGATGCGCTGATAGAAATTATGGCCCAGCTCATGGTGAATGGTCACCAAATCCTCGCCAGTTTTGTTAATACACATCTTGATGCGGATATCATCCTGGCCATCCATATTCCAGGCACTGGCATGGCAGACTACATCGCGATCGCGAGGCTGGGTGAACTGAGAGCGGTCCCAAAAAGTGTTCGGCAATGGCTCAAAGCCCAAGGAAGTGAAAAATTTCTCCCCCACCTTAACCATATCTTTCTCACTCATACCTGAATCAACAACCAGTTGAGTCAGATCATAAGGGGCCTGCATATCGTCATCTTTGACCAAGTCATAGACGTTGCCCCACTCCTGCGCCCACATGTTGCCCAGTAAGTGGGCGGGAATTTTGCCCTGCGCAGGCACGACATCATCGCCGTAGTGGTCATTCAGTTTGGCGCGTACGTGACAATGCAAAGCCTCATAAAGTGGCTTCACCTTACCCCACTGAGTGTCCATATCAGCCGCAAAAGCGTCCGGGGCCATATCGTATTTTGAGCGCCAGAAAACGCTCAGATTGTCATACCCCAACTCCTGCGCTCCGGCATTACCGATTTCCACCTGACGCTGATATAGAGGCTTCATGGGAGGAGAAACTTTGCGCCAACCCACCCATAAGTCCTCGAGTAGCTCAGGGTCGCGATTAGTTGCCATTAGCTGGCCCATCTCAGTCAGGGTGTAGCACTTCTCGGCACCGGCATCTTCGCGGCAGTATTTGCCCGCGCCGTACATGCCCTGCATCTTGGAACCAATCTGAGCCAATTCGGTGGTCACAGCAGGGTCTTTGGGTGCTGGGAACACCAGCCCCTGCTTGAGCATGGTCAATTTGCGGCGGGTATCTGGAGCCAGATCCAGATGATTAAATTTCGCCGCTTCCGATGCCAGCTCTACAGCCAGAGTGGTATAACGCTCGGAGGCCAAAGCTTCTACATACTGGGAATCAAGATTGATATAGGTAGAAGCGAGCCAGGCAGCGTGGCTTGCTTCTTGAGCCATTTTTTCCAGGCGCGCCTGCGCACCTTGCAAAAACGCTTCGGCATCCTTGGCTGTCAGTTGAGCGTTATCCGCCGCAGGGCTTTCTGCGACAGCCTGCGCCACACCGACTGACTTCGCAGCCTGCTGTTCGCTATCACAAGCTGAGAGCGCTACCGTCACTGCAATCGCTAGAGCAACTTTTTTCATCGTCCCCTCAAATAATCAATATTAGATCTGCTTATAGTTGACGCCGTTTATAGCATAAGGGCGATATATTCAGCGATGAAAAGCCGGCTGTTGAACGCAGATCGACACAAAATCCCCTTAAAGATCGCCTTTCTGGGGGAAAATTTGGCCGCGCTAAGCTTAAAAACATTCAGGCAGAACTACAGAGAAAACTCTTAGCTTGATTTTTCAGGATGAAAATAAGGGAATGAAAGAGAGAGATTGGAGGCAGCCCAACCAGCACACCCTCGGCACATGATACCACTGCTACCGTTGCTCCCTTCCGGGCCTGGCGGAGTTCACAGCTGTTCATTGCGAGGAGACCGGGAGGGCCGCCATAACGATCTTCAGTACAGGTGCATCCGAAGAGGGCGCGATTATAGAGGTATAAACGCATAAGTTCCAGTCCTATTAACAGGTTATAATAATCGACCACTATCTCATCCCTGCAAAGAGTTACCCATGCACTTGTTTGTCGATAATTTAACCAACGTTGACTTCAGCTACCTCGACCACTCGCGCGGCCTGGTCGGAGAGACCTGGTTAGCGGACGCTGCTCTTGATGGCGCCCTGGATGAACAGGGCATGGTTTGCGATTTTGGTGTGGTGAAAAAGACCCTTCGCCATTGGCTCGATGACCAGCTTGACCATCGCCTACTTGTTCCCACACTGTCCCCTCACCTGTCGATTAATCACAGTGAAGGGCATGTCAATCTGGACTGGTTACTAGGCAGCGGGGAATCCATTTCTGTATCAGGCCCCGAGCAGGCTTTCGCTCTAGTGGAGACTGAGGAAATCAAAACAGACAGCGTCGCCATCTGGAGCGTTCAACAGCTGGCCAACTCATTCCCCGCCAGTGTTGAACAATTAAAGCTCTCTTTTCATAGTGAATGCATTGAAGACGCCTTTTACCACTATAGCCACGGCCTGAAAAAACATCTCGGCAATTGCCAGCGCATCGCCCACGGCCACCGCTCGCGTATCCAGGTCTTTATCAACGGTCGACGCAGTGCAGAGAAAGAAAAGGACTGGGCCAAACGCTGGGAAGATATCTACGTGGGAACCCGTGAAGATTTGAGCTCAACCCGCCCGGGAAAACACGGCGAAGAAATTCTGAATTTTGCCTATCAGGCACAGCAGGGAGACTTCACTCTTTCCATACCTGCAGCTCTCTGCGAAATTATCGACTGCGACACTACGGTGGAGCAACTTGCTCAATATATTGCAAACACCCTGGGTACAGAAGAACCGGGCCAAGAGATTACTGTGCGCGCCTATGAGGGTATTGGCAAAGGCGCTATCGCCTCTGCCAAATATTAAACACGATGCCGCAATAAAAACCTACGAGCCCGAACAGAGATGCTCGGGCCGTAAATCAAACTACTGAGCGCTTGATTTGTTGTGGGCGGGGCAACGGGCAACCCCGGCTTGAAAAAGACACAAAAGGCCTTTCCAATAGCCCGATAGTAAACCGACCTCTCAAGGCGACCTGATTTTGAACCTGATTGTTTTACAAGAGCACGATTTTATCGGCCCCGACCTTGTGCGGCTGTCCGGCCGCCAGCTTGAGCATATTTCCCAGGTACACAAAGCGACGATCGGACAACAACTCCGTATCGGAATGCTCAACGGGAAGATAGGCCATGGCAAAGTCGTCTCTCTTAGCGATAGCCATATCGAAATTCAGGTAGAACTCCTAACCCCCCCACCAGAGCCGCTGCCACTCACACTGATATTGGCCCTGCCCCGCCCGAAAATGCTTAAGCGAGTGATTCAACACCTCACCTCGCTCGGAGTTAAAAAGCTGATCCTGCTCAATAGCTATCGCGTGGAAAAATCGTACTGGCAAACTCCCTGGCTAAAAGAGGACAAATTGTTCGATCAATGTCTGCTGGGACTGGAGCAGGCAGTCGATACTCAGATGCCCGAAATCCTATTGCGCAAACGGTTTAAGCCATTTGTCGAGGACGAACTGCCGGACATGGCAAGCCAAACCCGTAAACTGGTCGCACACCCGGTGGGAGGAGAGGCCTGTCCAGTGAATATCGACGAGCCCACCACTCTGGCGATAGGCCCCGAGGGTGGCTTTATCGACTATGAGGTAAAAAAGCTCCAAGAGGCAGGCTTCAAATCTGTACATCTCGGGCCACGTATTTTACGCGTTGAAACCGCACTACCAGTGCTGGTGAGCCGGCTATTTCCTGCTACATAAAACTCAAACCCTAAGATTCCCGGAAAGCGACTGAAATATTCAGCAACGAATGAAGGCCTGTCTATAGGCCTTCATTGAACCTTCCTACCGTGTAAACCGTAAGCTCCCCCTCTAGCAGATTGAGCGCCGGTTATACCCTCCTTTAGGTGACATGCATCGGCGTGTAATTTTATAAATTCTTCACCCTATGTACTTTATTTGTTCAAATAAAATCCAGTACAGTTTACGATTTCATGGCAATGAGACATTTGCACGCTTTACTAATCAAGATTTCATTATTTTGTAATAAAAAAGCCATACTTTGCGCCCTCGTTTTACCACCCTACGGTCGAGTTACTATGAGCGTATTCTTTAGTCGGTTAAAGCAAGCATTCATTCTCCTTACGGGAATGACACTGACAACGGCTGTTTCAGCAGCGCTGCCCAGCTTCAATCCCGCAACATCGAGCCTACTTTTTACTATGCATGGCTCAAATACGATTGGTGCGAAGCTGGCACCCAATCTAATTAATGACTATCTGAACGCGAAGGGAGGCAGTAATATCAAAATCATTCCTCTGGAAAGAGAGAATGAAATACGAGTGCAAGCAACCCTAGATGGTAGAAGTGTTCATGTTGACATTGCCGCTCATGGTTCAAGCACTGGCTTTAGAGCACTGGAGCGATCACAGGCCGATATCGCTATGGCATCAAGGCCAATAAAAAGCAAAGAGCAGCAAGCCTTGAGCCATTTCGGTGATATGCGCAGCAATCGTGCAGAGCATGTTATTGCCATCGACGGCTTAGCAATTATTGTCCATCGAAAGAATCCTGTTCACAAATTGACACTACAGCAAATTGCAGCAATTTTTGCTGGAAAAATCACCAACTGGTCTCAACTTGGCGGCCAGAACGGCCGTATCAAGGTTCTGGCGCGGGACAATCAATCCGGTACCTGGGATACCTTCAAGAGCTTAATCCTCGGCAAGAACTACTCCCTCACGCCGAGTGCCGCACGCTTTGAATCCAATGATCAACTGTCTGACCGCGTATCGGCGGACGCCAACAGTATTGGTTTTGTCGGGCTGGCCTCAATCAGGCAGGCCAAAGCAATCGCAGTTTCTGATGGAAACACCCAACCACAAGCTCCTGAACATCTCACCATTGCAACTGAAGATTATCCCCTCTCTCGCCGCCTGTTTTTATACACAGCCGCCTATGCTGTAAAACCCGCAGCACAAGAGTTCCTACAATTCGTGCAAAGTGAGCAGGGCCAAGAGCAAGTCAAAACGACCGGGTTTGTCGCACAAACACCGATCGGAGTAAAAGCAGAGGCAAACCGCGATGGCCCCAGCGAATATCTAGAACTTACGAAAAATGCGGAACGCCTGAGTATTAATGTCCGCTTTTCAGAGGGCAGCGCCTCTCTGGATAATAAAGCTCAGCAGGACATCCAGCGCCTGGTGCATTTTATGCAGAAGCCGGAGAACCGCGATAGGCGTCTACTGCTAATTGGCTTTGGCGATAAAAAAGTCAGCAGGGAACGCTCCGTCGTACTTTCAAAACTACGTGCAGCCACCGTTCGCTCGGCCCTGAGGGATCACCAGATTAACACTGCCCCGGTGCAGGGGTTCGGTGCCTACTTGCCCGTTGCCTCTAACACTTCCAGCTCAAAGATTAAAAATCGCCGAGTGGAAATCTGGGTTATCTAAACGGACCCATCGGATGAGCTAAATACCAGCAAGCAAAGGTTGGCGAGGTACAAGGATGTCCCTCAGCGTCCGTATTTAGCTTTCCGCAAGCTGAACACTCCCCACCTGAAATTTTTTCCCCGCATAAAAAAACCGCGTAATAACGCGGCTATCAATATAGTGGCATCCGCCACCAGGTCTCACAGAGAGGAACGCCAATGAGCGCTCCGGGGGAAACTTCCCAAAACAAGCGCGTTACCGCTTATCTCTATCTATTCAAGTTGTGGCCGCCTGAAGCGGCCACATAATCATCAGGCTACCGCGTCTTCAGCGACCGCTTTTTTCTGCAGCGCCAGCTTCGGGTCGACAAATTCATAGCCGAGTACATCTGCTACCGCCTGGTAAGTCACCATACCGGCGTGAACATTCAGACCTTCTAATAAGTTGGCATCGTCGAGCAGCGCTTGCTTCGCGCCCTTGTTTGCAAGAGCTACGGCGTAAGGCAAAGTGGCATTGTTCAAGGCCATAGTAGAGGTACGGGCTACACCACCGGGCATATTAGCGACACAGTAGTGAACGACACCATCAACCACATATGTTGGCTCTTGGTGGGTGGTAGCTTTAGAGGTTTCAAAGCAACCGCCCTGGTCAATAGCTACGTCTGCGACAACCGCACCTTTCTTCATACGGCTGATAATATCGCGAGTCAGCAATTTTGGCGCTGCGGCGCCGGGAATCAATACCGCACCGACCACTAAATCAGCTTGGAGAGCGTGTTTTTCAATGGCATCGTTGGTTGAGTACTCGGTGCGTACTGCGCCACCAAAGATGTCGTCCAGCTGGCGCAGACGCGGCAGCGAGCGATCCAGAATAGTGACATCTGCACCCATACCCAGCGCCATTTTTGCTGCGTTGGTACCGACAACACCGCCGCCAATAATAAGAACTCTGGCAGGAGCAACACCGGGCACACCACCGAGCAAGACACCTAGACCACCTTGAGCTTTCTCCAGGTGGTGCGCGCCACACTGTACCGACATACGGCCCGCGACTTCGGACATGGGAGCCAGCAAAGGCAAACCACCAAAGCGGTCGGTGACGGTTTCATAGGCAATGCAGGTAGCGCCAGACTTCACCAGTAACTCGGTTTGCTTGGGATCTGGAGCCAGGTGCAGGTAGGTGTATAAAACCTGTCCGGGGCGCAGCATTTCACACTCGTGGGGCTGAGGTTCTTTTACCTTGACGATCATATCGGCAGTGGCAAAAATGTCTTCCGGAGTATCGATAATCTTCGCGCCGGCCTGAACGTACATTTCGTCGGGAAAACCGATAGCAGCACCACCTTCCTTTTGCACGATAACCTGATGACCGTGGCCGATCAGTTCACGCACACTCGACGGCGTCAGGCCAATACGATACTCGTGGTTCTTAATCTCTTTAGGGACGCCAATCAACATTTTCCTTCTCCTCGCTCTCTGCGCTTGGTACTTCATATTCAACAGAAAGTACCTAATTTCTATGTTTTCCCCAGTATAAGGACAGATAACGAGTGGATATTTACTAAAATTTAAATAAAACTAGTGGAATCCACTAGTTAAACTATGGATACGATTAGTTTTTAATCGTATCGACCACTTCGGAGACAGGTGTTATGCGCAAGCGTGCGGGAGAACTCAGTACGATAGACCGGAACATACTGCGAGTATTACAAAAGAATGGGCGGACCAGTTACGCTGAACTTGCCCGACAAGTGGGGCTGACCGCGACCCCATGTGTTGAACGGGTCAAGCGTCTGGAGAATGATGGGATTATCCAGGGCTATACCGCACTCATAAACCCGGAGTTCTTAGATGCAGCCCTGGTTGTATTTGTACAGATCCGCTTAAACCGCTCCGCTCAGGACGCTTTCGAGGAGTTCCGCCACGCAGCGGCCGCTCTGCCAGAAGTACAGGAGTGCTATCTAGTCTCGGGTAATTTTGACTACCTGATTAAAGCCCGCGTTGCAGATATGAACGCCTATCGCAAGTTCTACGGCGAGACTCTGCTGACCCTACCGGAAGTGCAGGAATGCACCAGTTATGTGGTCATGGAGGAAGTAAAGGAAACCTTGGAAGTACCGGTTCACTACAACCGATAATAAATCATGACCGGTGAGAGACTCACACCACTCACCGGTAGAAAAGTGCCTCTCAGCTGCGAATCAGTACTGAATTCCCAGCTTACGGTAGATAAAACCAATCACCCAGGCAGGCCCGATCAATAGGAATTGAAGGTCTTTAAAGAAAGAGGGCTTTTTACCTTCAATGTGGTGGCCAATAAATTGAAATACCCACATCACCACAAAAAGTCCCAGCGCCGTCTGCCAAATGGGAACTCCCAAGCGCTCCAACAGCGACCAACCCCAGAAGCAAACGACTGTCAGAGCTGTCATTCCCAAGGCAATGGGGAAAGACAGAGCAAAGTAGAACAGCAGAATGGGTACCGTGATGACCACCGCCCAGTTCAGCCAAGGAATAGCCGCCATAAACTCCGGCTGTGGTATAGCCCACAGGAGTCCAGCTACGGTAGCGTAAATAACGGGGACGGCAATCCAGTGAATGGATTTGTTAATCGGGTTCTGGTGACTTTCACCATACTCTGAAAACCACTGCTGGGCACTGCGCATGACAGTCTCCTCTTTTCTTATATTGTTATTGTCAGGACAATAATAATCCCCAACCTGCCGATATCAATCAATGGCCTAAAATATCACCGAATAACTAAAGCGTGGTTTTTAGCGCCTAATGTAGGCTTCCAGCTGGGCAAGATAGAGATCGGCCATCTGCTCGTTAAGACAGCAAAATATAACCTGCTGCAGCGCCCCCTCCCTCTCTTGGTACTGTTGTACTTGCTCGACAGCCACTTCCACCGCCAACTCTGGTGGATAATCGTAGACACCGCAACTAATGGCGGGAAAGGCAATTGAACGCATGTTTTCCCGTCGAGCCAAAGCCAGACACTGCCGGTAACAACTGGAAAGCAACTCGGGCTCGCCCAAGTTACCACCGCGCCAAACCGGGCCGGCGGTGTGATAAATACGCTTTACAGGAATGGAGTAAGCGCCGGTAGCGCGTACCTCGCCAACAGGACAGGCGCCCAATTTACGGCAAGCCTCTTGCAGGGTGGGCCCCGCTGCGCGGTGGACGGCCCCATCGACACCACCGCCTCCCTGGAGGCGGCTGTTGGCAGCGTTGACGATTACATCGACATGTAATCGAGTGATATCACCGAGATGAACTTTAATCACTCAGCATCTCCAACCGCTATTTGAATAATTGCTGCGGATGGAAATCCCTTTCGCTTCACAACAGTCGCACCTTTGCCAGAGGTGCGCTCCCAGCGCGACCAGTCCGTTCAGGCCCAAGCAGATTGCTCGGTTTCCAGTCTGCCCTGCCCCCTCAACCAAGCAACTTTCGGTGCTGTGAGGCAACGGCTTCCGGGCATTTCGTCAGCGCGCTAACTAACACGATAGCAGCTGAAGAAAAAACGAACCCCGGAAGCAACTCATAAACATCAAAAATGCCCCCGGACAGTTTCTCCCAAATCACCACCGTCACGCCGCCAACCACGACCCCGACAATCGCGCCGGTGCCCGTCATACGAGACCAATAGAGGCTAATCAACAGTGCCGGCCCAAAAGCAGCGCCCAATCCCGCCCACGCATAGCTCACCACATCCAGTACTTTGGAGTCCGGGTCCATCGCGATCCACACCGCAATCAACGATAGGGCGACAACAGCCCAGCGCCCGACTTTAACCATGGCCTCCGGGCTGATCTCTCGCCCAAACCAAACATGGTATATATCTTCCGCCAGTGCCGCCGATGACACCAATAGCTGAGAATCTGCCGTGCTCATAATGGCAGACAGAATTGCCGCTAACAGAACACCGGCCACTACCGGGTGAAACAACACCTGCACCATCTCCATAAAGACAGTCTCCCCATCCGGCAGGCCCTGCTGAATTTCCAGGTGGGCAAAAAGACCCACCGCCATTGCACCAAGGAAACCCGCCAGTGACCACACCGCCGCCACTGTCGCCGCTGCGGGAATATCATTCGGGCTGCGCACCGCCATAAATCGCGCCAAAATATGTGGCTGCCCAAAGTATCCAAGGCCCCATGCGAGGGAACTGAGAATCGCCACTAGGCTCAATGTCTGTCCGGTGTTATCCGTCAGCCAATGGGTCAGTTGCGGCATCTCAGCCTGCAAACGGCTCCAACTGGTAGTAAATCCTCCCTGATCAGAGATAACAACCAGCGGCACCGCGATCAGAGCGGCACTCATTAGTAACCCCTGAAACACATCCGTCCAGGACACGGCCAGAAAACCGCCGAACAGGGTGTAAGAAATCACCGCTATAGCACCGATAATCACCGCCCAGCGGTAGTCCCAGCCAAATACGGTTTCAAACAACTTGCCGCCGGCAATCAGGCCCGAGGCCACATAAAAAAGAAAGAACAGCAAGATGAAAATCGCGCAGACCGTGCGCAGATAGGGGTGCCCCATTTTAAAACGGCGATGTAGATAAGCCGGAATCGTTAACGAGTCGTCCAACTTGTAAGTATAGATACGCAGGCGCCGCCCCATCGTCACCCAGCTCAAGACGATGCCCGAAAAAAGACCGATGGCGATCCAACCAGCGGAGAGTCCCGCTGCATAAGCCGCTCCGGGCAACCCCAGCAGCAACCAGCCACTCATATCTGATGCACCAGCAGAAAGGGCTGCCACCGCCGGCGGCAGGGAACGGCCGCCAAGGAAATAGTCACTGGCATTTTTAGTCCGCCGGTAAGCGTATATACCAATGACAACAATCAAAGCCAAATAGGCGACAAAAGTAAGGGCGATCAGCCACTCGGCGGACATAGGGGATTCCTTCTGATCAATGTGGAGTGGCGCTCAGCGCTGGAAAACCCTGCGTATCCCTGCTCAATTTCTGGCCAAAATGAGCTATAGGATGGGCACCACGTTGCAATTGTTATGTTTATTACGCGTAAATCTACCCATTAGGTGGCGCCGACTCAATCTGCAAACTAAATATATGTTGGGCACACTTACAGAAAAAAAGACAACACTATGGGCATTTGTCTGGATGAACTCCGACTCCAGGTTATCCGTCCAACCCTCAAACACTTGAGAGCCTGGAGCCAGGGCATGGAGAATCTACTTCTGGGAACTGCTGCCCAGGAGTCACAACTGGGCTTCCACCTCAAGCAGGGACGGCGACACGGGCTGGGCATTTACCAAATCCAGCCTCACACCCACCGGGAGATCTGGGACCAATACTTGATCGATCACCCCACCCTCGCCTCAAAAGTGCGGGGGCTGGCCAGTCAACGGGACTTTCTCGACCACCCCCACAGCGAACTGACCACCAACCTGCGCTATGCCACCGCCATTGCCTGGTTGATTTATCGGTCAGCCGATGTACACAAACTTCGGGAAACGGAAGCACCGGACGTGGCCAATATGGCACGCTTGTGGCACCAACACTTCCACCATGGGCCGAGTGCGAGTACCCGGGATTTTGAGTGCAGCTATGCACAGCTGGTCAGTGGAGCCGACCCTACAGATTCCGCGCCTCGATATACTGGGGCGCCGCTTCCTGAGCATCCTCCGGCGTCCAAGAATTCACCTGGCGCTGGATTGAATGGTCAGGACGCCCGGCAGCCGACGGCGTAGAGCGATCCAATAGCAGGTTTTCAAAGTCGTACATATCCCTGTCAGCCAGCTGTGACGGGGATATGCGGGTGGTGGCAGCAAAAATGTTCTCACTGCGCCCAGGGAATTTCTTATCCCACTCCTGCAGCATTTGTTTGATCGCCTGACGTTGCAGGTTTTCCTGACTGCCACACAGGTTACAGGGGATAATCGGGAACTGTTTATACTCAGCGTACCGGGCAATATCGGACTCGCGGCAGTAAGCCAGCGGGCGAATCACGATATTGCGCCCATCATCGGCGCGCAGCTTCGGCGGCATTGCCTTGAGACGGCCACCGTAGAACATATTCAGGAACAGGGTCTCGACGATATCGTCCTTATGATGACCCAAGGCCACCTTGGTGGCGCCAATCTCTTCGGCAAACCCGTACAAGGTACCGCGACGTAAGCGCGAACAAAGACTGCAGGTAGTCTTGCCTTCGGGCACCACCTCTTTAACCACCGAGTAAGTATCTTTCTCGACAACATGATGGGGAACGCCCAGGGACTGAAGGTATTCCGGCAAAATATGTTCGGGGAAACCCGGCTGCTTCTGGTCCATATTGACCGCCACCAGCTCAAAGTTAACCGGTGCTGTTTTCTGCAGGTTCAGCAGTATATCCAGCATGGCATAGGAATCCTTACCACCGGACAAACAGACCATAATCTTGTCGCCCTCTTCAATCATATTGAAGTCGGCGATAGCGCGGCCCACATGGCGGCGCAAGCGCTTCTGCAGCTTATTAAATTCGAGCCGCTCGCGGCGGTTTTCCAATTCGGGCATGGTGTCTCTCTAACTCATTCGCAACCAGTAACCAGGCCCACAACATCGGCACAAAAACCATTAACAGCGGGACCAGAGCCAGGCTTTCCTGTTCCTGGGGGCGCGATTGTACGCATTTCGATCACGGAGTACAGGGTTCGCCATCTCCCCTTCCCGCCAACAACGATTCCACGCAGGGCCAGACATGCTTCAATAGTGCGGGCTGCGCTTTTGCGGTGGGATGAATACCGTCGGATTGCATGGCGCCCTGCTCAAGAGCAACGGTCTCTAGGAAAAAGGGCACCAGTGCTACCGCTTCGGCCTGGGCCACTTTGGGAAAGACAGCGGCAAAGGCCTCGGTATAAGCGCGGCCATAGTTGGGAGGGATACGTATACCCAACAGCAACACCTCGGCACCGGAGTTTTTGGCCAGCTTTACCATCTGCTGCAGATTGCGCTGGAGGCTCTGTGGTGGATAACCCCGTAGACCATCGTTGCCACCCAGCTCCACAATCAACCATTGTGGACTGTGCTCTTTCATTAAACGCGGCAGCCGAGCCAGACCTCCCGCTGAGGTCTCTCCGCTGATACTGGCATTGACTACTTTTACCGGGCGTCCGTTTTCCTGCAAACGTACTTGAAGCAGGTTGACCCAACCCAACTCTTCATCAATGCCGTAGGCGGCACTGATGCTGTCACCCAAGATCAGCAGCGTCCCAGTACCGCCAGCACTCAATGCCACATTTGGGATCGACAGTAATAACGCCAAGCCAAATGGAAATAGTAGCCGCCGAAAAAAAGCTGTCGTCATGTCATACTCTCCAAAAATCTCGCGCATTCGCACAGGGAATACAGTATGTCCGCCATTCTCACCGCAGAAAACCTCTTTCACCAAGTCTCCACCAGTGAGGGACCACTGACCCTGTTAAACAATATCTCCCTCGAAGTCGCCCGCGGCGAGAGCCTCGCGGTAACAGGCGCCTCGGGTTCCGGTAAGTCCACTCTACTCGGCCTGCTGGCAGGGCTGGACAGACCCAGCGCAGGCAAAATCTGGCTGGCCGGGGATGAAATCAACGCTATGGACGAGGAACAGCGCGCCGCAGTACGCGCCCGCTGTGTGGGGTTCGTATTCCAGACTTTTCAACTGCTACCGGGACTTACAGCTCTGGAAAATGTGATGCTGCCCAGCGAATTGCGCGGCGAGCGCGGAGCGGCCAAGCGGGCAGAGGACTTTTTGGCCCGAGTTGGCCTGGAACCACGGCTGCGCCACTATCCGCGCCAATTGTCCGGTGGTGAGCAGCAGCGGGTTGCCATCGCCCGGGCCTTTGCCAGCTTCAGCAGCGAAGACGCTATTCTCTTTGCCGATGAACCCACCGGCAGCCTGGATGCGGGCAATGGCGCCAAAATTATCGACCTGCTGTTTAAGCTCAACGGGGAATCCAACACCACCCTGATATTGGTCACCCACGAGCAGCGACTCGCACAACGCTGCACATCTCACCTACATATGGCCGCCGGCGCAGTAGAATCCTACGCCCCCCTGTCCGATGGAGACAGCCTGTCGGAGGTATCCGCCTGATGCTACCTCTTCGATTACTATTGAGGGATTGGCGTGGCGGTGAGCTGGCGCTAATTGCCTCGGCCCTGATTCTGGCGGTTACCTGTGTCACCGCAATCGCTCACTTTACCGACCGCCTCACCCGCGCCATGGAGCAACAGTCCCTCACCTTCCTGGCGGCAGAGCGGGTACTGCGCAGCAGCAAGCCGGTGGATAGCGACTGGTTGGAAGAAGCCAATAGAAGGGGGCTGGAACAGGGCCAGATAATCCAGTTTTCGTCCATGGTGTCCGCCAACGACCAATTCCAGTTTGTCTCGGTCAAAGCCGTCGATAAAGGCTATCCGCTGGTGGGGCAACTGGAGATCCGCACCACCGTAGATGGCCCCACGGAAGTTGCGCCCCAGGGCCCGCCCCCCGGCGAAGCCTGGGTTGAATCCCGCCTGTTACCGCTGATGGAAATCCAACTCGGTGACAACCTCGCCCTCGGCGACACCCAACTGGCAGTAACCGCGCTGCTGGAGCGGGAGCCAGACCGGGGCACCAGCCTGTTTGATATGGGCGCGCGGGTTTTTGCCAATACCGCCGACCTCCCCGCCGCCGGCGTAATCCAGCCCGGCAGCCGGGTACGCTACCGCTATCTATTCGCCGGTGATGACCAGGCACTGAAAGAATACTTTGACTGGCTCAAACCCCAGTTAACCGAACACCAACGGGTACTGAATCTAAGCGAAGGCCAGCCCCGTGTCGCCTCCGCCCTGGACCGGGCCGAATCCTTCCTGTTTCTCGCCGCCAGCCTGGCGGTACTCCTGGCCAGTGTCGCTGTCGGCCTCGCCGCGCGCCGCTATGGACTGCGCCACGGTGCTTATGTGGCCGTAATGAAAAGCCTCGGCGCCGGACGCAACAAAATCCTCGGTATTTACCTGGGACAACTGGCCGCCCTGACCCTGATCGCCACCGCCATCGGGCTGACACTGGGCACCTTTATCCAGGCACAGGCCGTCAACCTGATGCAAGGGTTCTTTCCGGTACAACCTCCAGCCACCAGCTGGAGCCCACTGCTGATTGGCTTCGCCACCGGCCTCGCCTGCGCCCTGGGTTTCGCCCTGCCGCCACTTTTCCGTCTGGCCCGCACCGACCCGATGCAAACCCTACGGCACGACTGGAGTAACCCGGACAAGCGCGAATGGCTGGGACTGGTCCTCGGCCCCAGCGCCATGCTGCTATTGGTCTGGTGGCTGTCCGGCAACCTGTTGATGACCCTGGCGCTGTTCGTCGGCATGATGCTGTTGGTGGCCGGCAGCGCCCTGGTCAACCGGCTCCTGGTGCGCGGCAAGCTGGCCTCACTGGGAGGCGCCTGGCGTATTGCCCTGGGCAGCCTACAGCGCCGCGCCGCGTTCAATACCCTGCTGATCGCCGCTTTTGGCACCGGATTACTGGCCATGCTGGCCCTGGTATTTGCCCGCACCGCCCTGATTGATGAATGGCATATGCAACTGCCAGAGAAAGCGCCCAACCACTTCCTCCTGAATATCGCACCTCACGATGTACCAGCTATGGAAAATATGCTGGCACAGGGACAGGTGAGCAGCACCGAGTTTTACCCCATGGTGCGGGGCCGCCTGGTGGCCATTAATGGCACCTCGATCAAAGAGAAAAAAAACCGCCCCGGCGGCGTTCGCCGCGAGCTGAACCTGAGTTACACCAATACCCTGGCACCAGATAACCGTATCCTGGAAGGCGAATGGTGGGATAAGGCCAGCGAGGGCGTCTCGGTGGAAGTGGAACTGGCAGCACAACTGGAACTGTCGCTGGGAGACCAATTGCGCTTTTCCATCGGCGGGCTCGAAATGGAGGCCCCGGTGGCCAGCTTCCGCTCACTCGATTGGAACAGCATGCGGCCGAACTTCTATATGCTGTTCGCGCCGGGCACCATTGACGACCTCCCGGCCACCTATATCACCAGCTTTTACCTGCCACCGGAGGACAAGCTGCTGGTTAACGATCTGGTGCGCGCTTTCCCCAGTGTCAGCGTGATCGAGCTGGACAAGATTATCCAACGCATTCGCGACACCATTAACCAAGTCTCCTTCGCCATAGAGTCCGTTATGGCTCTGATGTTAATCGCTGGGGTTTTGGTGTTGATAGCCGGCGTGCGCGCCAGTATCGCCGAGCGATTGCAGGAGGCGGCAATTATCCGCACACTGGGAGGGCGCAGACGCCTGCTGCTGAAAAGCCTGATCGTGGAATTCGGACTGTTGGGCTTTGCCGCCGGATTGCTCGCCGCCATCGGTGCCGAAGCCACCCTGGCGGTGCTATCGCAGTGGGTATTCAAGCTGCCGCTGGTATTACATCCAGCCCTTTGGCTCACAGGGCCTCTTACCGGTGCTGCACTGGTTGGCACCGCCGGCACCCTGGCCTGTTACAGTTCCGTCAGCCAACCCCCGCTCAAAGTACTGCGGGAACTGGCTTAACCGGCGATTGCCGGCTCTAGAAAATAAAGATGTCGTTTTTATGGACCTGGATTTCGATCGCAAACATATTTGGCACCCCTACTCCTCCCTGATCGACCCGCCCCCGGTTTACCCGGTGGCCCGGGCCGAGGGAGTGCGACTCTACCTGGAAGACGGACGCGGCCTGATCGATGGTATGTCTTCCTGGTGGAGTGCCCTGCACGGCTACAATGTGCCCGAGTTAAACCAGGCCATGCGCGAACAGATGGACAAAATGTCCCACGTCATGTTCGGCGGCCTCACCCACGAACCGGCCATCGAACTGTGCAAAAAGCTGGTGGAAATCACTCCTCCCGGCCTCAACCGGGTCTTTCTCGCCGATTCCGGTTCTGTATCGGTAGAGGTGGCCATCAAAATGGCCATCCAATACTGGCACTCCCAGGGCAAGCCCCAAAAGAGCAAACTGCTCGCCCTGCGCAATGGCTATCACGGCGACACTTTTGGAGCCATGGCCACCTGTGATCCCATCACCGGCATGCACCACTTGTTTACCGGGCAACTGAGCCAGCACCTGTTTGCCCCAGCCCCACAGGTCCCCTTTGGCAGTACCTGTAGCGATCGCGATATCGCCGAACTGCGCCAGCAAGTAGAAGAGAACCGCGATCAACTGGCCGCGATTATTTTAGAGCCCATCGTCCAGGGCGCCGGGGGTATGCGTTTTTACTCAGCGGACTATTTGCGCCGGGTACGCGAACTCTGCGACGAACACGACCTGCTGCTAATCGCCGACGAAATTGCCACCGGCTTTGGCCGCAGCGGCAAACTGTTTGCCTGTGAACACGCCGATATTACCCCGGATATTCTCACCCTCGGCAAAGCCCTGACTGGCGGCACCATGACCCTCGCCGCCACCCTCTGCACCGATAAAGTCGCCGAAGGAATCTGCCAGGGAGAAGCTGGTGTTTTTATGCACGGCCCTACTTTTATGGGTAACCCCCTGGCATGCGCTGTCGCCGATGCCAGTATTCAACTGCTATTGAGCGGCCCCTGGCAGGAGCGAGTAACTGCGATTGAGCAGCAGATGACAGAACAGCTGGCCCCATTAAAATCCGCACAGAATGTCGCCGATGTGCGAACGCTTGGTGCTATCGGCGTAGTGGAAATGCGCGAGCCAGTAAAAATGGCCAAACTGCAGGAAGCACTCATCGAACGCGGCGTTTGGCTGCGCCCCTTTGGCAAACTGGTTTACGCCATGCCGCCCTATGTCATTTCTAAAGAAGACCTTAGCCAGTTAACTTCGGCCATGGTTGAGGTATTGGGAGAGCTTTCCTAACTTCTGCACTAATTGATTGGTGATGCCGGTCTCAATAATGCCGGATTAACCAGTTCTTTCTGCCAATAACCTACAGTGTTGCTACGGCAAATAGAGGGTTAACAGATCAAACTCCTTAACACGGAGGTCGCCTCTTCCCGGCTAAAGACCTCCGTTGTCCCCTCCCGCACGCCCCCCTCTCAGATTCAATTTCCTTAATCTTTGCAAACTTCGATCAGCCCGATCGGAATTTTTGCAAGAAGTGTTTTGAGCACCTAAAAATTCTTGCATCATGAATGGTAATGATAGATATTCTTATTTGCGATAGCGATCAAAATAGCCAAAATGATCACTGTTAAATGTTAGGCATTCACTTCGCCCGGTCAATGCCTTATCAACCCTAAGAGTTTGGGCGTTAGAGAGGAAAAATGAGAACTTTAATTGCATTACTTTTTGCGGTTACTTTTGCTACCGCGGCTCAAGCTAGCCCTGCATCAGGCGAAAAGCCCATCCAGCACTTTAAAGTAGCGAAAGTTACTTCGTTAAAGGATGCGAGAAAGATTTTTATTGAGAAAACAGAAGAAATTAAGAACAAGAAAAAGCTGAATCCTGCTGAGCTTCACCAGATACATGTCATCACCTACAGCCTCGAAAAAAGTGTTGAGTATTTCGCTGAGAACCTGAAGGGTGAAAGAAAGAAGCTGGCAAAAGACATTGCCGTTGTTGTGGAAAGTATCCATCTTAACTCCGAAAACAACCGTACAGAAAAGACCCGCAAGGATCTAAACCAATACTTCAAATTAGCCGACAAGTTTTCTGCCGGATTTAAGCATCACTAATAAAGCTCATTCCCGAGCCCAATCAGCGGCCCTATTCGCCGCAATTGGCTCGACTGAAAGCGCTAACTCACAGTAGCTAGCGCTTTCATGTCAACACCACTCGTTCATGGCTAAGCGCCACAGCCTCGATCAGATTTTCAACGATTCCCACTGCCCAGATTTCCTTCCTGTTTGATCCGCACATAAATCTCCTCGCGGTGTACGGACAGGGATTTGGGAGCAAGTATTCCTATCTTTACCTGATTGCCCTTAACTTCCAATACTGTGATTGAGACATTCGCTCCAATCCGTAAGTTCTCGCCTTTGCGGCGCTTTAAGATCAACATATTTTTTTCCTACGGGTATTCAAACCATGGGTAAGCCTTCCACGATGGGAAAGTTTGGAAAGTAACGGTTTGAGGAAATGAGGGTGGCGCGCGAGAACGGTAGGCATAGAAAAAGAAAAGGCAGACGCAACGCTCCCAGAGCTTGGGGAATCTCTCCAAGCCGCTGATTGTGCTCCACTTTATTGAAGACGAGCGGGTTTCTAGCGTACTATGCATATAGCCATCTTGATAGGACTGTTATCAATTTGGTTAGCTGGCCCCAGGTGTTCCAGCACCTAGGGCCAGCGCCTTTTACTGATTCTTACTTCACGCTACCGTTCTCCTTTGAGGGGGTGGTTTTTAGAAAATCCTTGGGTCTCTTGATTCTCTCGAATTGCTTTGGTCATCGGCCTTCAGAAGGCTGCTCAATGACGACCAAAATACCAATAAATATCTATCGATTTTACGTGGCTTTGACACTAAAACAAACCTAATAAAATCTAATAAGATTATTTTTGTGCCTATATTTTTTGTTATTGATTAGAGAAATTGCACTTGAGTGTAAAAATGGCCGTTTAGATTGGTACTCTTCATCGGTTCTCACGCTAGAGTTCAAAATAGTAAATTATTAATACCACTATTAGAAACGTCTTCCTTGTATTGATAAAAAAGATCTCTCGACAACTTAAGTATCTTACAGGCTTTGAAGGTATTACTGTGGAATTTAGGTGACCACCCTAAGAGTGGTGAGTGCACTACTCTCACCCAGTATTTAAGGCCAGGGCCAACTGGTACGATAACCCCAATCTGGAAATATACTATCCCAGAATGTCCACCAAGCGCTCTGGTTTTGTAGATGGTTTTGGGCAAATATTATCCATGACACTCTGATTTTGCTGCTTTTATATACAGCTTGTTGTTTTTCTGTGCCACAAATATCAAAGATCCAGATCAGCCGCACATATCCACAGAAAAATGGACGTTAACTTATAATCAACTTGTGGATATCCAAGATTTTTCAGCAGCCTTACTTTGTGGTTAAGCCACCTGCTAGGTGTGAGTTTAGGCAGCTTCGACAGTTAAATCTTGCTCTTTACATCAGAATTCAGAAGCAGCTTCTCCTATTTCTGGAAGAAAATGGCTAACTCATTGATTTACAACGCCCCCCTAAAATATATATAGCAGTGAGAGCACAGAATTATAAAGCAGCTGCTCTATATCTATACTTGCGCCTTTGTACCACATGGTTATAACTCATTTATTTTAAATGCTTTTTTGATCATTGGAGTGAATGGGCTTTGGAATTATAGAGAAGCGTGATATATAGATGCTCCTTTTGAATTAACTGTTATGTGGCAATAACTACCGAGAGCAAACGGAAGTCATGAATTTTAAAGAGTTTAAAACTACTACTGTTGATATATGGCATCAATACTTTGAGCACTTGTGGAAATTCATTGAAAATGGTCAGTTATACTTTGAAAACCAGAAAGATAATAAATTCCTATTCCCAAGCACAATAATATTTACAAAGACAAGCGAACATTACATTGCCGAATTTTTTGGGGCGAACGAAGAATATTGCGGTTTGAGCCCAAAAGATAATAAAGAAAAATCATCAGATAAGTATTTTTACCAGTTCACCCTATCAGATGATCATGAAAAAAAGGCGTTTATTACAGCTAAAAGTGGATCACTACAACTCCATGACATTCGTATTTCCATCGACTTCAATGAGAACAAGGTTAAGAAAAGATTTCCTCATTTTAATTTCATGGATTTTAGCACTGACGGAATAAATTCTACTAATACAGAAATCCCTTTTGCTCTTGGAGAGGATTTCCAACACGGATTAATGAGCAACTTCCTGCTTATCAACACAAAAGATAATTTTTACAGATTTAAATATATAATAAATTTGTCGATGACAAATAAACGTACTTCACAAAATGAATATAAGAAGCACTTGGAAGAAGAGCTTAACAAATCTTTGTCGAACAAAAAATTTTACGGATTAATTGTTTGTGATGGTGAAGAAGCAAAAAAAAGAATAATATCAAGCCAGTTTGCAAATATTTATTTGTCAAGTTTTCGAGAAACAGCCATCGGGGAGTATCTAAACAAACACCCTCAAATAGTAAAGGACGGACTTCGCTGTGAAAGCTTTTTGTATGAGAAAGAACTTGAATGGGCAGAAGGGAATTCCGACCCTAGTGAAAAAAGTATAATCCCTGATTTATTTTTGAAGAGAAAAAACGAAGATTTATATGATATTTGTGATTTAAAGCTTCCAAGACTGGATAAAAAATTGACAAAAGGAAAGCATAAACGAAGAAGATTTTATGACTATGTGTACGAAGGTGTGTGCCAGCTGGCGAACTATGAAGATTATTTTAATTTTGAAAAAAACAAAAGCCATGCATTAGAAAAACACAATATTCAGGTAAGTGAACCAAAGCTCTATTTAATAGTAGGGAATCATGAAAACTACAAAAGAGATGAAATAGAGGAAGCATCAAGAATGCTTAATAAGGCGCAAGATCTTGGTGAAAAATATATAATTATTGATTATGACACCCTAA
Organism: Microbulbifer okhotskensis; assembly: GCF_023895975.1. GTDB lineage: Bacteria > Pseudomonadota > Gammaproteobacteria > Pseudomonadales > Cellvibrionaceae > Microbulbifer > Microbulbifer okhotskensis. The sequence goes on along the minus strand of NZ_JALBWM010000028.1, from coordinate 118 downwards.
ATGCGATGTACTTATTCAATAAGATATAAACAAGATGTATGCATAGCGGTATATGCCCAGCACATAAATCGGGTAGCCGGTAGTTTCTAGCTACCGGCCCCCACACCACCCATCATGC
>NZ_JALBWM010000289.1 GCF_023895975.1 Microbulbifer okhotskensis | reverse complement strand
TCAGCTTTTGCTCTCGTTTTTCGCCACTGGTGGCTCCAGAGGTCAAACGCGTAATGTAGGTAAATATTGGACAGCAAAGGAGATATTACGGCTCCCTGCGGTAATCCACAGTTTGCTGGTTTCCTCGTACCGCCCTCATCAACCATACCCACCTTTATCCAACGTGTAATCATTTTAATCAACCGCTTATCGCGTACGCGATGTTGGATCATTTGAATGAGCCAGCCATGTTCTACTGTATCGAAGAACTGACGTATATCCAGATCCAACACCCAATTCACTTTCTTTTTGCTAATCCCGTAAGTGAGTGCATCTAACGCATCGTGTTGACTGCGCGCTGGTCTAAAGCCGTAAGAAAAACCTTTGAAATCGGTTTCATAGATTTCATTGAGAAGCGTTACTACTGCCTGCTGAACAAGCTTGTCCTCAACACACTGAATACTCAATGGTCGCTGCTCTCCATTCCCCTTCGGTATGTAAACACGCCGTGCAGGTTTTGGTTTGTAGCGGCCTTGTTGTATTCGTGATTGTAGATCCAGTAGCCGAACCTCTAGCTCCTCTTGATAGCTATACCAACTGACTCCATCAACACCTTTCGCTGCCTGCCGCTTAAGTTTATAAAAACTCTGGCGGAGTAGCCCCAAGGTAAGATGATGCATTAAGGCCGTGAATGATTGCTGCCTATTTTTATTTGCTATTTGACGTACGCAGGCGATTCCTGACATCGTGGGATTCCAGCTCTGCGTCTGGCCACGGTTGACTTCGCCTGCGTTCCTCTCAGTCAAAACCCTTCCCTCCACCCACTCCGCTGCATTTATTTCTAAACGCATTGTTCGCGAGCTTCTCCAGTACTATGATTTTGTCCGACTTCCTGACGATTCGATAAATTGTATTACTCGATTTTCGATTCACAATTTACTCTCTCAAGGCTCAATTTGCAGAGACATCATTCAGGATCTCTCAGGTTCCGTGCGTTGAATGTACTTGCATGCGTAGGGTCTCCGACCCCGCCGAGTTGTTACATGCCTTACCATGACGGCGTGTAACATGTTGCTTTCTGCATCGCTTAACGGCATCAGCACTCGGAACAGCTTGATTACGTGGCTCAATACCTAGCCTGCAAGCACCTCTGCTAACACTTCACTTGTGAAGTTACCCGCACAAGCGCATAGCTTGAGGCTGGGGTGAGTGGTTAACTCTTACCCCGCAGGGACTTCCACCCTTTATTCATCGCCAGCTTATCCTGACGTACTAAGCGCTCAGCTAACCCCACCCTTTAATTTATTAGGCCACTACAGGTAGGTTTA
>NZ_JALBWM010000288.1 GCF_023895975.1 Microbulbifer okhotskensis | reverse complement strand
TTTAGACAAGATAATTACAGCCACCATTTAAGCTGATTTATATGGGACAGCCCTGCCCTCAAACGGAAGACTGGTACCAAAGACAAAAATAGAGGGAGTAAAAGACTGCATTAAAGAAATTATCGTGGGCCCACTAGGAGATCCCCAGCAAAATTTTGCTGCGCTAAAAGAATATAAAGCCCATTCAGGGGGAAGCTATGATATTAAACTCTCAAAGACACCACTAAGATAAGCGTACCGAAAATCTTCTCACCCAATCTTCGCAGCATGGGTTGCTAGCCAATCCACACTGCGAGTAACTCATCGCATCTGTATACATCTTAACTATAATTCTTTTCGTAGAGCCACACCCTTAATAAGTGAAAAGCTCCTAACGTATTTTATATGCTTCAAGATACTAATAGAACGCTTCAATCTATTGACATAGCTCGACTGACCACACCCAACATATATTGGCCAATATCTACGAGAGTGATACTATGACAGGAATCTAACACGAAACGATAATGGAGTCATAAAGTGCGTACATTTTTATATGTTTTGGGCGGAAGCACTATTGCTAATATATTATTTGCCCTTGCTTTAAGCACAGTAATTTCTTTTGAAATTTTATTTTCTGATTCAGTTGAGTGGTTTCATGGAGGGGCGAAGCTAGCAGACCTGCTCACAGCCATTGCCCTATCCTATATAGCAGGTTATATTTTCTATTTATCTACCGAAGTTCGCAGGAAGGTTAACAGCATCCACTCAACAAAATTAACTGCTCATCGACATTGTGGGAAAGTAATTTCACTTGCAAATGAAGTATTTTTTTCCATTACTAAAGTTAGAGATGTTCCCGAAGAAAACGTCATTAGAGAAAATATAAATAAAATAAAGATAAATGATATTGTCCCCGGAAAAACCTACACATTCGATGGGAATAGTTCACAACAAGTTCAGTATAACTACTATTTCCCATACTGCGTACTCCCAGAAATGCAATCACTTGAAAACGATATTGCAAATGTTTCCCATCTTCTTGAGCCAGAAATCACGACCGCTCTTGACAACGTCTTCAATTGCAGCTTCAAATCTCAATTTGGAAATAAAATGGTTGCACATATAAACCATAAAGATTCAACCCTAGCTTTATTTGAAAAAGCCTTCTTGGATTTATCAGAGAAAACAAAATTATTGAAAAATGAGCTTCATAAAATTTATGGCGAATCACCTTGGTCAGCCAGCAATAAATTACAGGCGGCATAGTAATTAATGCAGCCAATTATCAAGACAACACTTCGGACAGTTTCATACAGCTATAGCCCCATAGTCACTGTACTGC
>NZ_JALBWM010000287.1 GCF_023895975.1 Microbulbifer okhotskensis | reverse complement strand
CCAGCATGGGCGTGAACTAATGGGGTGAAAGTCCCCTGTAGGAAGATCACCGTTTAATGGTTTCCATTAAATGCTAACTACTAGCGAATGGCAACTGCAATACCGTGAGGTGTTGTGGGGAGGAAGCTGCTAGCAAAACTATGAGCTTACGAACAGAAATATCCTATAAGGTTTAGCATGAAGGTGAGGTAGCCAGGGACACTGAAGCCAAGTAATCTGTGGTGTGGTAGCCGGCAGTTAGAAACTACCGGCTACCCGATTTATGACATGCTAATTCAAATCCTGTTAATTCTTAGATCTTCAGTTAGCTGACAATAATTGACATAAATTCTTTGTACAGAGTCTAACCTCAGCGCCGATTTATAACATCGAGTGAGCGCTAGTAGAGTTGGAGCTTATTGTTTGGTGAATTTACCACTACCCGCCGCAGTACCCGATGCAATATTTGGCCCACCACCAACGAAACTTCCTACTCCTCCGAATTCTAAAATAGTGCCTACTACGGTGGTCTGAAATAGAAAATGCATATCCCCTTTAGTGATAAGTTGAGCAGGAGATAAACTGGATACGCCCCCACCATAACTAACACCACCTGCACCAATGATTAATCCACCTCCATCACCTTCGAATCTAAGTATTTCACCAGATTCAAATGTGAGAGTCATAACCACATGTGTATACCCAATTCCACTTACTATAATTGCCAAATCTCCAGAGAAGGCATACTCTGCTGACGCAATTGAGAATTCTTTTTGCACATCTTCCGGTAAATTTTCAAGGTTTGTACGTAGATTTTTTCTTTGCTCTCTTGCTAGTTCAATAAAGTTGGTTTCGGTATTCATTTTAAGCCTCCAAGCTTATAAGTTAATATATGAAATTCAACTAAAATTACTGCCATCCGAACATAGATATTTATCGGTAAAATAAATATCACAGGATATTATAGTCATAACATTTATATGGTGATCATTTTTGCCGCTATTATTATGACTGATCTCGCAGAATTGATTTCTACGCCAAATCGAAATTTTTTATTTGAAATCATAGGGTTAAAGCATTCTGACACGTTCGTGCAGACTGCAAAATTATCACTTTGGCCACTATCCCGATTTTAACGTTAGCCCGCAACCCATTTATTTAGCTATTTTTTGGTGTGTCTTCTTGCTCCCCTATTTAACAGTCAATATGATCATGAATCCCTAAGCTGGCACTCACCAAATTTCATAAGTCGGTAATAGTTTAGGGAGTGGTTAAGGTATCGGGGTAGGGTGGGGTACAGGCTCTAAGAGAGTTATAACCGAATCTGGTGTTTGAGGGTTTGAAAGAAAGTAGCGTATCTG
>NZ_JALBWM010000286.1 GCF_023895975.1 Microbulbifer okhotskensis | reverse complement strand
AGACAAGATAATTACAGTCACGATTTAAGCTGATTTATATGGGACAGCCCTGGGGGGGGGGGGCAGCTGGCGTGAATCAGCGGTGGAAAAATATCTGGGCTATAGCGAGTGCACAATCGAGAAGTAGTGGTGTTACTCAGGAAAGAAAATCCTGGCAAGTGCGTGTTTTTAACACGATCGATGTCCATATGTAGATTCTACTGCGCAGATAATCGTATAACTGAGGCGTCACATACTGAAGTGCTATATGGTTGGATTGCTAGGCGAGATGTTCCACTATCATGTTTTATAAGGAGACTCCGTGTATAAAGTGAAGCTTGTGATTGCTGGCCTTTTCTCTGTATTAGCAGTTGTTACACTTGTTTCACAGAGATATGTGATGGCATGCGCGGCTGTACAATTCTTGGATTATGAGGAAGTGGCGCCTGATATTTTTATATCACCGGGTATTGAAAATGTCAGTAAAATTTTAGAAATTATTTTAGAGGCCAGGGAAAGGGTGGGTGTAACCTTTGGGCCTATGATGTCTTCGCCCAGAATTATACTTACAGCAAGGCGTGAAGAAGCTGCCAGGTTGGGAGCGAATTCAACCGCCACTACTCACTATATTCCCTTGGGGGCGTGTATCGTCCTTGCTCCAAAGGGGCAAAACGTGGATGTTGCTGCACATGAATTGGTTCATGCGGAAGTAGGGTATCGAGTCGGCTGGCTTACCCATTGGCTAGAGATTCCAGTGTGGTTTAATGAAGGTGTGGCCTTAATAATTGACCAGCGGTCATCTTTTTTAGTTGATAACATTAATGTAAATCAAGCTACAATCGAAACGGTCAAGCAGCTGAATACAGGAAGAGAGTTCTTTTCTGGAGATAATGTCCATAGAAATTATTTGGCATCCAGGCTGGCTGTTGAAGCTATAGAGCATTCAAACGTGTATGAAAAATTGGCGCTTATTCGTAGTGGGAAAAGCTTTGATAGTGTGTTTGAAATATTATAATAATGGATATCTATTGCTGGGCTGACGTATTATTGTACATCATATTTGTTGCAACGTGAGAGGCTAAGCAGCATGTCTGGAAAAGTGGCATTCTCGAAGGAAGATCTCTTAAGCGTGATTTAAAGGCATATTTTTTATCCATTCCTTCTGGTAAATAAAAATGACACGTTGAGATTAGAAATCGCTGCTTCACTATGGTTTGGGTTATATATTATAACGTCCATTTCTCGAGAAGGTTATGTCTAGCAAAGAGCTAAATGAGTATTACGATGCCACTGAGAATAGTGAGGTTCGAGCCAGGGCTGTCCCATATAAATCAGCTTAAATCGTGACTGTAATTATCTTGTCTAA
>NZ_JALBWM010000285.1 GCF_023895975.1 Microbulbifer okhotskensis | reverse complement strand
CCTAGTCCCAGGATTTATTGCATCATTAGGTGGGGTTTATCTCATTAGGGAACACCAAGGAAGGCTCGCGGTATTGGAGTCAGTGATTTCTAAGTCCTACGGGAATAGTGGCGCATGGGTAAATAGGCCTTTAAGCCGTTTTCTGATCAGAATCAATGGAAGTGATATGGAGTCACTTTCTCAGGTTTTACAAGCATCCTTTAACAACTTGGAATACCGACCTATTGAGGCATCGGATACTTCTGTCACTACAGAAGAAAAAGAATGGATGGAAAATATCCAAGTACAAATTAGAGAGCTATTAGTTAACTTAGAGCGGAAAATGTAACAAGGCCAAGCACAATCGTGCAATGCAAAAAGCGCATTGCACTGGACGGCCTACACTACGTTTCGGCCGCCTGTGTTGGCAGCGTTAGGGTTACAGACTATGCACAATGAAGCGCAGCGTGTAATCGGAAAGGGGTTAAGCCTTTTTAGTAGAGTCTTATTGGGTTTGGTTGCAGGCCTATTTGGTGTCGTAATGGTTCTCATTGCGCCGGGGATGTCCAAACCAATTGGTATCTATGGCTTTGGTGCCTTTTGCATTGCAATTTCGCTATTGTGTGTTTTCACTGGCAAGTATCGTAATTATTTAGGTAGGTTAGTTGGGGCAGTAGTTTTTGCGGTGTCTATGTGCTTCTTAGTAAATGAAATCTCTGGCAGTAAATTAATATCATCAAGTAAAGCTGAGCCCGCGATAATTAATGCAGTTTTATTTTTCTTAGCATTTGGGCTCCCAGGGGGCTGGTTTGCTGCTAAAGGTAAGTTTCCCATTAAGCCGTATGAATAAAAGCAACCCTAACAAGGCTAAGCAGCAGGACCGCGTTTTCAACGCGGCCCCTGTTAGCGGGGTTAAATAGCCTATGAAATATTTATGCGTCCTGATAATGATGGTTTTTCTTTGCTCTTGTGAGCTTGGCAATGAAGGGCCAAGAAGAGTTGAGTACTGGAAGGCAGAAATAGAATCTGTCGAGTCGCATAGGCCGGAAATTGGTTATTTAATGGTAAAATATAAAGCGTTTGAGCCTATTTTTAACTCTTCTGACAATACATTAACTGTTGTTGACTCTGGTGAGGCTAATAGCGTTGTCTGTAGTAAATGGCACTATGTCATCATATTCAAGGCGGACTCTAAAGGGGTAGTTACTAAATCTACAATAGAAGAGGTGGGGGCATGTTTGTAGGCCAGCGATTTAACAAAACCAAGCAGGCTCGCCCAGCCTCTGCGGGGCTAGGCTGGACAGCCTACGCGGCGCGCTGGTAGTGTTCAGAATTCTGTGTCATTTCTTTACTATTAGCAAAAAAGAGATGAC
>NZ_JALBWM010000284.1 GCF_023895975.1 Microbulbifer okhotskensis | reverse complement strand
GCTTCGGAAAAAAGCCGGCTGGGATAGTGAAACTTTAGACAAGATAATTACAGCCCTGCTCAAAACTAGTACCTTATATCAGTGTTTAGTTGTTGCCTGAAAACCGAAAAGTCGACCTGTATACGAATAAGACAAAGTGCCCGTGTTCTTGCGAGGGGTGAAACCTGGACCCTAAAATATTGGCCAAAATACTTGACTATCCAAAATCGTCATTTTCGAAGTGACGAAAACCCCACTCTAATCAGAAACTCGCCGTTACTTTACCAATAATGCTGCTTTTAGGAATAAAACCAAATGATCTTGAGTCCAAGCTATTACAGCGGTTATCGCCAAGAACAAAGAGGTAACCTTCTGGAATAGTAGTCTCTGTAAATTCACTGAACTGGCAAATTAACACTTCATCATTTATGTAATCTTCGTCTAATTCTGTCCCGTTAAGTGTAACAGAGGAATTGCTAACGGATATTATATCTCCGGATTTCCCCATTACCCTGCCAAGAAATGGACTATCTGCATGTGGCGGCCGATAAACAACCATCTCCCAACTATTTAGTGAAGAAAAAATATAAGAAAACGTGCTGACAAAGATATAGCTATCTTTTTCTACTGTCGGATACATTGAGGCAGATGGTATATGAAAAAACATAAATCCAAGTACTCTCGCTCGCGGATCATAAGTATCTGTATTTGATGGGTTCCCGAAATATACTGCCAAGATTAGCCCCCAAAAAATGCCCAATATTTTTAGTATTTTCAATGTGTTTTTCTCAATTAATTCCCGCATCTTTCAGCGGAACTGGCGAAGCATGGACCATTTGGTGGAGGCCACGCAGTGGTTGGATAGAATCCTCCAATGTTCAAGGAGAAACATCCGCTAATGTAAGGCTACTTTTATGGCAAGCGGCGTAGCCGTGACGCCAGTAGGAAAGGCGGACCTTCCCGTCCTGATTATTGCTGTCGCATGCATAGCAAGCTTTGCTAGGTCAACCACTCAAGGGTTGGTCGCCACCCGATGTTAAATAGGAGGAAATATTATATTTTACCCGCAGATGCCGAAATGTCAAAACAGTGCGAAGAAGCATCTTTGGCAAACTCCTTAAATAGAACAGGTTTGCCAAAAATTGGGCTTTAGGGCTGTGCGGCCAATGGGGGTCCCAGTTACGCTTTGTAGGAAGGGCTACAACGATTGGTTATAATCTCTTGATTAGTTTTTGTAAAATATCTATTGATGCCGAACATAGAAGAATTTCCATATCCCTGGCATCAAACAAAGGTTTAAAGCGAAATAAACCATTAAGGAGGGTGTTCAAAACTCTGTGTCAGCCATAGCCTCAGAGGCTGATATATTTCTC
>NZ_JALBWM010000283.1 GCF_023895975.1 Microbulbifer okhotskensis | reverse complement strand
CCATGGGCAGGTATTGTTTTAATTTGAAGTGAGAACCTTATTTTCTCAGTATCTGGCCGTGGTTCCTACCTATTTCGCCCCCTAAAACTGTCCGAAGTATTGTCATATAGATTATTAGCATAACTATACTTCAATCCTTAGTCAGTCCTCTCTACTTAAAACAGAAAGTGATAGCTATGCAAGTTTCTAAAGCACTGTTGGTTGTCATATTTATTGCCTTTTCATCTGAAGTTTATGCAAGCTCTCGCAGTGAGGTCTCTGATTTTATAAAAAGTTTTTACACCACACTTAATAGTTCATCTCCGCCAAGTAGCTTGAAGAATTACTTTGCTCAATCCCCTTTATTTTTTATCGGCGAGCAGCCTGGGTTATCTAATCATTCTGACATCATTCCCGTAATGATCAGTCAGTTGCGTAAAACCATGGATCTTGAGGCATATCCGTTTTCCGGCTTATACATAGAGAAGATCTATGTTTCAGAGGATGGTTCCGCAACCTCACTTGTTGTTTTTCAGCGATCCAAATCAAAAGAAAGGAATAGGAAATCTGCCTGCAATATCTTGTCGATTGCAAAACTGCAAGGTGGCTGGAGGGTTATGGGGTGGGCACTGATTTCGACTCCAGATGAGCGGATTTGCACTTGGGCCTAAGTGAGTCTGGGGAAGGTTACAAATTCTAAAATCCGTTCACAAGGGTGAATGTAAATCACTATCACTGATGAATGGTTTTATTGGGAGTGTTCCCATTTTTCGATTATAGTGGCGCAATTTATAAGTATAGATAGAGGGGATGCCGAGCCCAGCTAGGCTTGAGTCGTCATTATGGGGTACTTTCTTGAATTTGGATTTTTGGGGCTTTTCGTATCAGCATTCCTGGCAGCGACCATTCTGCCGCTAAGTTCAGAAATTGTAATGACTGGTCTATTGCTCCAGGGGCTCTCTCCGTGGGTCCTGATAGTGGTTGCCACTACTGGGAATGTAGCGGGGTCTCTTCTCAATTATGCATTAGGCTACTGGGCCAGCTTAGGCGTGATCAAGAAATGGTTGAGAATGTCTGAAGAGGAATTTGTAAAGGCTGAACAGCGATTTAAAAAATATGGGATATTCTCTCTGTTTTTTTCCTGGGTGCCCATTATTGGTGATCCTCTTACCGTTATGGCTGGGATTTTAAGGATTCGGTTGGTTTGGTTTTTACTGCTGGTTGCTACGGGTAAATGTCTGCGTTACCTGGTGGTCTGCTATATGGTGTTGCAAACATCTTAAAGTGGATATTGAGTTAATAAGGGATTTTACTTAAGTGTTTTCACGGAAGTTTGTAGTACACAACACTTCGGACAGTTTCATGCAGCTATAGCCCCGTAGTCACTGTACCGTTCG
>NZ_JALBWM010000282.1 GCF_023895975.1 Microbulbifer okhotskensis | reverse complement strand
TCCGGTATAGAGTATGGGGGCATGAGCAGTTACACAATTTAAATTACAGCCTCCAAATCAACGCCCAACAAGCAGGCAAGATGAAGTCCCCCTAAATGAACGGGCACAAGGCCCGTTTAAATTAAGTAAGAAATAATTATTCAGTGAAATTGACTAGGTAACACTTAGTGATTGACAGGCAATATTCAAATCCCAGCGCGTCTGGTCAGACAACTTAACCAACCAACATTGTTTTCCATCCGCTAAAAGTTGGAACCGCGTAGGCCTCCCCACCTCCCTACCCATAATTTCCATTTGCCGCAGACTCTTCTCAACAACCAAGATACTGCTTCTAGTTAACACACTGGGCCCTAATTGTATTTTTATATTGCCCATAGCCTCTGAAATCACTCCCTGTAATTCTTTTCTAATCTTAGGGGTAATTTCAGTGAGCCGTGCAGGTTTGGCTTCTTCGACAGCTGACTGAGAGCTACACCCCAGGCACATAACCACTATAGAGAATAACTTGATCAGTGCCATTACCTTCATATTACTTCACCATTATCCGGTTACTGCGGGAAATTTCTTTGGGCACACGAGCATTAAATATCGGGACACGTTTGTTGAAGCCAGATTCTGAAAACGCGCTAACCGCAACATCACCACAATCACCACCATCAACGTAGTTGAGCGCTGCGGCAAAACGCGCTTCGTTGGCATCACCCAAAAAATGATAGAAATCGTCACCTATTTCGCAACCCGGTAAATCGGCATCGGTATTGAAAATGCCATTTGGAACAAAACCATCGGAGTAGTCTCCAAACCCTTTTGCATTCACACCCGAAAACTGAATTGTGAAATAAGTAGTACCGCAATTATCCAACGGGTAGAAACCATAAGGTTTCCCACATGTGGTTTCGCCAATCTGGACAACTTCCACATCCACTCCACGCAAGCCATTAATAATTGCCTCGCTAGCCGAGCAGGTATTTTCACTGGTCAAAACAAACAAACGCGGCAGATTTAATGTTGGCAGCGAGCGCCCTGAAAGAGATTCATCAATAAGCCCCAAGCCCGTAGAGTGAAAGGGAGTTGGGTCGATAGGCACACCGGTAACCGGATTGGTTTCCGGGTGTTTATCATTGAATTCAACTCGCTCAAAAGCCCGACCCTGGGTGACATCACCAGCGATCATATATGCCAGCTCAGCCGCAATATCCAGGTAGCCGCCGCCGTTATAACGAAGATCTAATACCAGGTCCTCAACAGATTCGGATTTGAGCAGAGTTATCGCATCAACCAATTCCGCTTCTGCAGTAGCAATATGATCACTGAAGAGCATATAACCCCAGGGCTGTCCCATATAAATCAGCTTAAATCGTGACTGTAATTATCTTGTC
>NZ_JALBWM010000281.1 GCF_023895975.1 Microbulbifer okhotskensis | reverse complement strand
TACATGTCCATGGTTCCTACCCATTTCGCCTCTTAAAACTGTCCGAAGTATTGTTAATATAAAAATATATTTATATTTAGTGCGCCCGGGTAGTTTTACAATCTTGGCGAAGTGTCCGGAAGTATTAGACCACTACAAGCGTTTTATGTGGAGGGGTGGAACCGGACAGTCAAGTTTATACTTTCTGTAGGTAGCAGTGGCTTGATAGCGAAGTTATTTGAGGTGGCTTGTGAAAGTTCTGGTTGTTGGTGCGGGACCTACGGGTCTAACCGTTGCAGTTGAGCTTGCTCGCCTTGGTTTGTTGCCAAGAGTTATTGACCGCCGGGATAGCGCATCTACCCTAAGTAGGGCTGTGGGGATCACTTCCCGCAGTCTTGAACTGCTCTCAAAGTCTGGCGTTTCAGAGAAATTGATAGCTGAAGGTATTGCTGTTCAAGCAGCGTGCATTTATCTGGATAAGCAACTAGCACTTGAATTCCCCCTTCACTCGGATCGAACCTATTTCCCCACTATTCTCGGATTGCCTCAAGATAGGACCGAAGCCCTTATGGACCAAGTGCTATCAAGTATGGGGGTTGAAGTTGAATATCAGAAAGAGCTTATATCCCTATCTGAGTATAGAGACGGGGTAGTTGCTCAGTTTGATACGGGTGATGAGGACCGTTTCGATCTTGTGATTGGAGCGGATGGTATCCGCAGTACTGTTCGTGAGGCTGCAGGTATTAATTTTCCTGGGTTTGATCTGGAGGAGGAATGGTCGATTGCCGATGTTGATACCGATGGCTGGCCCCCAAGAAGAAAGTTCACATTGGTAAAAATGGAGTCCGGGTTGGTAGCAGTTGCAGTACCTTTAGGGGAGGGGCGTCATCGTTTGGTGGCCAGCTGTGAAGATGCCATAGGAGCTTTCCCGATGGAATTAGATATTAAGAGAGTTCGTCGTCAGGGGACCTTTAAGGTTTCAATACGCCAGGCCGAGACCTATTCAAGAGGTAGGGTACACCTCGCTGGTGATGCAGCCCACTGCCACTCCCCAGTAGGCGGACGAGGAATGAACTTGGGGATTGCAGATGCTGTTGAGTTGGCTGCGCGGATTGTAGCAGGGCGGCTCACAGGGTATTCAGAATTGCGCCATAGGGAGGACAAGAAGGTTATTGATATTACCGAGCGTGGCCGTAAAATAGTAACTGGGAAATCCCTTAAGGCGAGATTTGAATTCAGAGCCCTAATAGCTGCCGCCAACTCTTTACCGGCGGTGCGGAGAAAGTTGGGGCAGTTTGTGGTAGAATTTTAGTGGCGTAAAAATAAGTGGCAACTTCTAGTTTGGACTTAGTCTCTAGTAACTATTCAGTACTAACCTCAAAAAATTTGAATTTGTCCAATAAAAGCCTAGG
>NZ_JALBWM010000280.1 GCF_023895975.1 Microbulbifer okhotskensis | reverse complement strand
TATATAGCAGTGAGAGCACAGAATTATAAAGCAGCTGCTCTATATCTATACTTGCACCCTTGTACTATATAATTATAACTCATTGATTTTAAATGTTTTTTGGACCATTGGAGTGGATGGGCTTTGGAATTATAGAGAAGCGTGATATATAGATGCTGCTTTTGAATTAACTGTTAGGTGTTGAATATGCGATTGACGGTTAGTGTATTTTTAAGCTGGCTATTTGTGACGGTCGTTTATCTTACTGTGCTTCATTTAGATGGCATACAGCTGTCAATGAGTTACGTAAAAGGAATCGCGATACTTTGGTTGCTGGTTGGGTTTCCGATTTTGTATTTCCTATTTAAGCTTAAGAAAATTAATAGAGCATGGTTTGTTGGTGCAGGGATCATGGCGAGTATACCAATGTTGGCCCTGTGCATAGTTGCTAGAGAAACCGAGTGGATTGTAGCTACTGCTATTGCAGGTATTGGCGGAGGTGCCGTATTTGCACTGATTTTGCCTAACCAGCCAAGAACCTAACAAATTGCTGCATCCGACCACCTACACTCCGCCCGCTTTGTGCTGTACGCTACGCTAGCACAAAGCGGCTCCATTCCGGTGGCGGTTGAGCAAGGCGTTATGAGTCATCGGTTAGATAATGAAATTCAACCTTATTTCAGCACTCATTTTTGGCTTATTTATTGCGGTACTTAGCCTATATGTTGCTTGGCAGCATAATCCGCAATGTGAGTTTCATTGTGAGGGTACAATTTATTGGGGGGCGTGGCTGCAAATAGGTTTGTCTTGGTTTATTGTCGGCTCGCTTTCGGTATACGGTATTATCTGGTTAATTCGAATTTTTTATAGGTTGGTGCGGAGATCCGGTGATAACTCATAACAATCACAGGCACGCTGCTACGGCCCTTCGGGCCTACGCGGGACAGCCTACGCTTCGCTCCGGCCGCCCGTGCTGTGGGCGTTAAACACTAATATGAATATCACAGAATTACACAATCTTGTTTCCGAAATAGCTGAAGAGCTTCCAGAAGTTGAGGCTAAGAAACTAGAAGAGCATAGAGATTCTCTTGAAGAGTTAGGGCCAAATGACTGGAGTGCTAAAATAGCATCATTTGCAAATGATATGCTTATTGAGAATCTAGGTAATCAAGAAAAACTTATGCTATTAGAGGCCGAAGCAGAAAATTCAGGGTCATTCGAAATTAAACCAATATACATATTGGTACTCATTATTATTTTTGTGTTGGTGGTAAAATTTGTTTAACAAGGCCAAGCAACATCAGTCGCTACGCTCCTTGGACAGCTTTGTCGTCGCGCTTTTTGTGCATGGCTTCGCCATTGTCGCACAAAAATCACAACAACAAATCTGCCATTGTTGGCGGCGTTATGCTCAGGTAGGAATAAAGTGAATCGTATATTTCTCGCAATATTTTTA
>NZ_JALBWM010000027.1 GCF_023895975.1 Microbulbifer okhotskensis | reverse complement strand
CGAGCAGTACAGTGACTATGGGGCTATAGCTGTATGAAACTGTCCGAAGTGTTGTGGTATAAAAGATTTTAAGAAATCATTCTACACTGAAGAGGACGCGCTTAAACACGCAAAACGAATCGCCCAAAACGAACTGTTTGTATACTGGATACAGATATTCGATAAAACAACTGACAGTGGAAAAATTTATCGCGTTATTGATAAATGCCTAGTCGAAGACAAGCCTTGCAAGCAGGAAAGCCAGCCACCAAGAACAATGGCAGCCCTCGAATCACAATGCGTCTAATTCATTTGTGGGAACAGTTTTCAGAGCCCGCTCCTGCGGGCTTAATGGGTGAAGAGTAGCATGCCTAAATTTGCAGATAAAAAATACTTGCTAGTTATGGGGGATATTAGCAATACAAAAAATCCTGCTAATCTATTAAAACATCTTCCGCAGAAAATCTGGAGCCTGTGATATTTCTGGGTATTTATACCTGACAACACTTCGGACAGATTTAAGGGGGAAACAGACAGGAACCAAGGACAAATTCTGAAAAAATAAGGTTCTCATATAAAATTAACACAATACCTGCCCATGGCAAATGTGGTGAAAACTGCTTTCGTTCAAATATCCAACATTAAAAGGCCACAAATAAAATTCATACTCATCTTATTTTCAATCTTGATAGCTTCTCAAGGGAAAGCAACCTATCTGAACAGGGAGCGATACAGCTCTGCTAGCGAGAAACGCTTTCGTCGTTGGTCTCGTAGAAATATGGATAGACTTTTTGACGAGTTAGATCTTGACCTGAGCTGCGGAAAAGTTGCCCGTATTTACGAGCAGTACAGTGACTATGGGGCTATAGCTGCATGAAACTGTCCGAAGTGTTGATGGTTAGGCGCTGTAAGTTACTCTGCTTACCTCTTTCGTCCTATTGTAATGAAATATGTGCATGGGGTAACTGATCATGGTCTTCCATCACCGTATTTATCTGTCAATATATTTCCAGTTACTGCGATCACAACCTAGATTACCAACATAATAGGCTACAAGCTCCCGTTAGAATTTTACAAAAGTAATACCAGGCAGAACTAGACAGTCGACCATTTACCAATAAGACCAACACCAGGAAAAGGCCCTGCTCTCGCCGGACCTAACCATTACAACTTCCCAATAATATTAATAAACACCCCATGACTGTCATAGTCCAGCTGGGTGAGATCATCGGAGAAGTCGGTAAAGTTGTAGCCCACCCCCAGCTTCATGTGATCGCCGACGTGGCGATAGAGGCCAATCAGTGCGCCGCTTTTG
Source organism: Microbulbifer okhotskensis (assembly GCF_023895975.1). Lineage (GTDB taxonomy): Bacteria > Pseudomonadota > Gammaproteobacteria > Pseudomonadales > Cellvibrionaceae > Microbulbifer > Microbulbifer okhotskensis. The sequence goes on along the minus strand of NZ_JALBWM010000027.1, from coordinate 46,753 downwards.
CTGTCCTGGGCGTCGGGAAGGTCGAGCATGCGGGCTTCGAACAGTAAATCCCAACGTTTTATAAAATGCCAGTCGGCGCGCAGTACGTAAAGACTGGCGCGGCTATCGAAAAACTCCGGATCTTCCGTATCCAGGCTCAGCTGACCCAGGCGGTAGGCGTATTTTCCGCCCAGGGTCCACTGCTGATTGATATCGTAACTGGCATCCACAGAAAAAATATGGCTCTTCTGGATAAACTCGGTGGAAGTATTCTCAACCGTGACCTGATTCTGGGTGGGCACGTTATAGAAATAGGTGTATTTCATCAGCGCATTCAGGCGATCGTGCTTTATCGGGCGATAGGCATAACCCATCACCGCTTCAGTAAACTTGCCATCGTAAAACTCGCCCTGGGAGCTCTTGCTGTCGGAGTAATTAAATTTACCCACCAAACGCCAGTTGGGATTGAACTGATAACTGAGTGTATTTTTTAATAACCAGGTATCCCGTTCGGATTCCGTTACGGTATTTTCTTCAGATACCGTTTCCATAATGTCTGTTCGGTATTCCAGCGCTGAAGCCAGACGAATCGCATCCTCGCCATACCCCATACTGAAGCCCATGGCGTTGCGTTCGGTCTTGGCACCAGTATCTGGGTCTTCGAGTGTGCCCGCTTCAAGGGTGGTGCCGTAGGTCCAGCGGTCATTCGGGGCCAGATCCATACCCAGGGCGTGGGTCAGGCCAGTGGAAACATCGCCGTGACTGTAGCGCTCCTCACCGTAAATGTTCAGGGTATCAGAGTAACGGCTGCGGAAACCGGTGCTCATATTACCTTTGCGCGCGCGGACACCGGTATCACTGCGCTCGTTATCCAGGGTGTAATTCGTGTACAGGCTGGTTCTATCGGTGACCAGATAATCGGTGCCGAGGCGTGCGGCTGTGCCAGTGTCACCACCGGAGACCTCACTGTCCATCATCAGCCGTTCACTCACTCGGTAGGTACCACCGAGACCGATACGATTATTTTCTTCGCGCGTACCAGTCACTTCCAGGGTGTTTTGTACAAAGCCAAACACACTCCAACTCTCGCCCGAGTCATAGCTGGCTTCAACTGCCATATCGGTGCGATCCCCTTCCGTTTGGGTCGCTGCAACAACTTCGGATTCATCCTCGCGGCTGTCGTTGCGTACCGCTGAGGTAATACGCCATTGCTCGTTGATGCGATACCCTAGCATCACATCCAGTGAACGGGTTTGTAAGCTGGCTTCCCGCTCTTTGCTATCCGATTTAATTCCTGCATCAAAACGCTCGCCGATAGGCAGGTTGATGCCGATCCCATATTGGGTGGTATCCTCTTGGACAAACTGGCCGGGACCGGAGAAGCCGGCTTCGCGCTCCTGATGATAGAAGTTACCCGAACCGCGCAGGCTATCGAAGAAGTCCCCCAGCTGCAGACTGCCCTCCACTTTCGTCGCACCCGCTGCCACCACGGAATCCAGGATTTCTCCCTCATCGAAGGTATAGCCACCGTCCAGCGAGCTGACGCTGTCGAGGTTAGTTCCCTCACTATCCGCCACTTCAATTTTTACCCAGCTGCCGGCACTTTTACGCAGAGTTAGATCAATACCTTGCAGGGAACTTTCATGGTCATCTTCATCCTGCTGGGTGCTGCTGACCCCCAATTTTACGTGGTCACCAAACCAGTAGTGCGCGCGACCGCCGAATGCCAGGGTATCCATTTCCTCAAAACCCGGGGTGTACTCGTAGCGCGTCACCAAATACTGCGGGTTGCCATTGTAGGCGCCATCCTGAATTAACAGGTTATCGTTGGCCAGGGCTGATAGCGGACTGTTGAGTAGGATACGTCCTTGGATATAGTCGATATCGTAATCGACAACCGCTGTGAGAGTTTTAACCGCAAGCACCAGCCCGGAATCTTTATCCCGAACTTCTACACGTAAACTTTCAGAACCGCTGGAAATATCCTGGTGACGGAGGTAATACAAGGACCCCCCGGTGCCACGATATTCGTCGCGCCCGGCGATGGTTCCGGACTCCGCACCAAAAGCATCCAGCTGGAAACGCTTTTCGCCAAAGCTGGTCATGGCATCTGCCTCAAAGTGGCCAGTGGCGCCGTACAGCGCCCGATCAATTTGCGCCAGCTCATTATCGGTATAGTTCGCCTTAAAATTGCCCCACAGTCCATAGTCATCATACTTGGACAATTTCACATAAAATTTTCCGGACGTTGGAGCATCCTCAACGACGGTGGAGTCATCGCCAAAGGTCGGGTAGTACAAATCGCTATCGAGACGGCGGAACAGCGCATCGGGGGATTTTTCCATAAAGTTGGAAAACAGATCTTCCACTGGCCCCTCTTCGGTATCCGCACTGGCAGACAAGCGCCAGCCCTCGCCAAAGCCGCCATTGGTATAAAACGCAAGGCGGCCATCATAACTCACAGAATTGTCATAGTGGGTTTCATCACCAGTAACCCGCGCTGCAGGGCCATTCGTTTTATCGTAGCCGATAGTGAGATCAGCGATACCGACGGTAAACCAGTCACTTTTGGCAAATTCCAAATCCCGCAGGAAAAGTTCACCATCGCCCTGGTCATCCAGAATGGCCACTTCTACCGTATGCATACCCGGCGCAAAAATCTGTTCGGCAATAAACTGGCCTTTGCTATCGACCGGGACCGGATTACCCGCCAGCCACACAGTGTGCCCCGCTGGCACTTGAGCACCGTTGACCAAGACACTGTTACCATCGAGAGGAATGTTTCTCTGCGCTAAGCGGTTCTCGCCGTAACCCACCAACAGCTCCCTTGCCACATCGACATCCTCGACTGGCGATTCAATATTGTCTACCAGCCACAAGGTCTGCTCGTCAGTCTCGTCATAGCGGCCTTTTTTATCGTAAACCCGCAGGACGTAGTGCAACTTTTTCAAAGGCGCTTGGAATTGGGTGAATTCAGCCAGCCACTCGCCTTTACCAGAGAGATCCAGTGGCACAATTGCCAGGGGCTTGTCGCGCAGGGATTGACCCTCTTCAAACAAGCGCACTTCAGCACTGTGGATAAAGGACGGATAATTGGTATAACGGCTAAACAACACAAGGTTATCCGCAATGTCCGTATCCGGGTTGTCGGCGTAGCGAATGGTATTGGGCCAGGCCGTCACATTCAGGCGCGGCTGCATTTTCTTATTGTCGAAGCGAAACTGGATATTGGCATTTTGCAAAGCCACATCGGTACAACGCTGCAAGTCGGCAGAGTTTTTATAGGGGTCGTATTCCGGGCTGCCATCGACCGTAATACGCATCAGGTTGAGTGCATAGGGATTATTGGCGATGGCTTCGCGGTTAATACGCTCTATTTTCAGTCGATCGCTCTCGGTCAAAATTGCCAGCTCGTCGTACAGCACCTGCACTTCAACCCGAGCGCTATCCAGTTGAACGAAACCGTTGCTCACCACATCATTGGATTGGACATAACCACGCCCCTCAAACTCCACCTGCCTGTCTTCGAGTTTGAGAAGTTCCTGCACCTGCTCCATGACGCGGCGAGCACGGGCGCCGGATAAGCCCACATCATCGCCATAGACCATGGCTTCACGACGCTCCATACGCTGGTTATCGCTATAGCCGACAAAGCTCAGTCGGACATTGGCTTTGCTGGTAATTTCCACCATGGCTGCGCGAATCTGAACCAGTTGCGCCTGACTGATAATCGGATCGCCATTATCGAAGCGAATGGGCGAAATAACCCCACCGGCGGATTCATAGGCAATGGTAATCGTTTCTGCGGCGGCGGCTTCGGGGCAGGCCTGAACCCCCTCCGCAGCCATTTCCAGCGGGTCGTCATACCAGAACTCCACCTCTACACGGCGGTTGAGGGCGCGCCCCTTGGGAGTATCATTAGCGGCAATGGGCTGGCTCGCACCTTTACCGCTGCTGGTGACCATTGCATCCGCTAAACCGAACGCATTGCGCACAGCCAGCGCAACGCGGAGGGCTTCACCGTGGGATTGCTCCAGGTAGGCCTGTTGCTGCGCTTCCGGGCTTTCATCGACATCCAGCGGACCGGCGTCGGTGTGGCCAACAAAGTGCATAACCAGGTTGTTTTTATCTGCCAGGTTATTGCGTACTTCGCGAATACGTCGAATAAATGCTTCTGGCAAATCGGTTTGACCCACCCCCATACGCAGCGGTGTCACCAGATTTTTCAGGCGCGCACGCTGCTCACTACCTGCAGTATAAGTCAGCCGGCAGACCGCCTCCTGTCGACAGACTTTAACCCGATTTAGTAACAGAGCCTCTGCGCGAGCACGATCCGCCATGGCTTCCTTATCCAGAGCATCGTAAGTCACTTTTACCTGAACCCGGCGGTTCTCCTCGCGCCCGGCAGTGGTAATATTGTCTGCATTGGGTTCCACATCGCCACGCCCCTCAACAGCAATCATCTGCTCCGGTATTTCCAAGGCCTGCTGCAGGAAGTCGGCGACAAATTGAGCGCGGGCCAGGGTAAATTCTTCCTTGCTGGCAAAGTCAGCCACCAATTCCTTGCTCATAGGATCGGAATCGGTGTGGCCGATAAAGTGCAATTTAAAGTTCGGCGTTTTACCCAGCTCATTCAAGGCCTGCCGAAGTATTTCTACAGTGTCTTGAGAAATTTCATCTTCGACCGCGTAGAACGTCAGTGGGTCGATAAAATCCTCTTGCACAATCGGGTCCAGCGGCGCCACAAAATGGCTAGCATCCTGTAACCACTGATGTGAAGGCGCACGCAATAGCATGCCCTCGGTGTTGTTACCGATCGATTGCTCTTCAAACTCTGTATGCGGTTCATTAATACCCGGCGCCAGTCCGGGAATATTTTGCCACACCTGCCACCAGCTGGTTTCCTCGGGCTGGGCGCCCACTTCCTGCGCCTGCACGGGCAGAGTCAATGCCAGAGCGATTGCCGTGGCGAGACAGTGTTCGCGACGAGGAAAAGTGCGTGCAATCTTCCCCATAGATTTTTTCGCGCTGGACCGCGCCTTTTTATTCCGCGTTGCAAAGGACATTAATCCAGGCCTCCTTTGCTGGGCGGCGCGCCACGCCGCCAGAAAATTTCGGTTTCAATATTCAATTCGTAGTCGCCATAACTGCGCCCCCAATCATCGGCGACTTGCGCTTTGATGGTTTGCAAACGCTCGTCCACCAGATAGGGATCTTCATTTTCAGCAAGATAGGCAAGGCGCAGTACTGAAGGTGCCTCGCTCAATTTTTCTAACAACAGCTCCACACGGGAATGCCATTGCGGGCGAAGTTCAGTCGTGCCCGGTTCAAATACTGCCTCAGCCATATCCAAGCGCACCACCCGATGCAGGCTGGCACCAAAGTTAAATTTCAGCATCTTGCCTCGGGTCGCACGCAGCACTCGCGGGTTTTCAGTGGTGAGACGGTAACCACTGGGCAAGCTGCGGTCATCAAGCTTGAGCACAAAGTTGGAACCGCGATCGCCATCGGGCACTACGGCACAGGTAATATGGAAACGTCCGTGCACATCAGCCGTTGCATTCAATCCTGTGGCCGTAACCACCCGCGCCCCAGGCAGACCACCCTCACCGGCATCCTGGTAGCCATTCATATTTTCATCATCAAATATCTTTCCGATGACATCAGTACAATCGAACGTAGGATCGGGCACGACTCGCACCGTTGCCGAAGCTTCACCGGAAGCCGCCTGCCCAGAGAGTTGATTAAACATCTGCGCACGGTTCACATATTTGCCCTCACCGACACCGGAGCCCACCACCAGTAATAATTTCAACTCGTGGGTCTGCTCGGCTTGCACACGCAAGTCAGGCCAAATCAGTTGCAAGCCTTCGGTTCGCGGTTCGACGGCCTCACCATCGAGACGCGCCGAGCCGGCCACATACTTAAAGCCCGCCGGGAAAAAATCCACCAGCTGTATATCGGTCATCGGGATCGGGAGCGTATTGGTAAAGGTGATGGTGTACGGCACCAGCTGGCTGCGGGTGACATTTAACATGGCCGCTGTTTTGGTAATGGACAAGGCCCCTTCCAAATGTGGGTCCATAGCCACATGGTTATTGAATAACTGGCTCTCGCCGGGAATTTGGTTATCATCCAGGGTCAGGCGCAGGTAGTAATCCGTAGCCGCATCCCGCGCTTCCACATCCAGCGAAGGTTGCTGAGCTGACAACTGCACTTCACAGTGTTCGGTGGTACCTGGCAGTAAATCCGCATTACTGCCCAGGCAGACGCCCACATCAAAACCCGCTGTTTCGCTATGGGTTTGAGCGGGAATCACCAGGGACTCACCACCGACATAATCGTCATTGGCAATTTCCACCTGGATCAGGTAATCCGAATTCGCCGGGCAGGCGGGATCGCTGAAATTGATATCGAATTTGTAGTAACCGCCGGATCGGGTAACCTGGCCCTGCTGTTTTTCATCATCGAAACAACGATCCGGTAATTCCTGTCCGGAGCTCACTCGCAGCATGGTGAGAGTGGCGCCTTCAATCGCTGAACGCGATATAGAATCGTAAATGACACCATTGGGGGCCAGCGGCAGGTTCAGATCCTGCGGGTTAGCTCCAGACTCCACAAAAATCTCGCTAATACGCTGTGGACCATTGGTAAACTCAGAAACCGGGCTGCCCAGAGATGCTGTGTTTTCCCCGGAATCCGGAGCGCTATAGCGCATCTCGTAGCTAATACCGCCGTAGCTGTTGGGCACCAGCCCCTGGAACTGGAAATAACCAGTTTCATCGGTCTGCGCTGTCTCCATCAACGCATCGTTAAAATACAGATCTACCGCCCAATTCAACAGCAGGCGCTCATCCGCATCCACACTGTTATTGAAATTCACATCGTGCCAGAGATAGCCGGCCAAATTGGCAATACCCGGAGTGCCGCCCACATCGATAGCAACACTGGCCTGGTTGGTTGAGGGGGGATCATTCCACTGCACTTCGGCCGTATTTAGCACGGTGAAACCGATTTCTAGGTTGTCAGACATTTGGGCCTGGAACCGCAAGGTGGCGCTCTCACCCGGCAGTAAATCACCGTAAGTAGAAAAATAATCAGCCGTAATCAACGTATCGACAACCGTGACACCGTTAACTTGGCCGTTGAGCATGGCCGAGTCGGCAACGTAAGTGAGCACACCCTCACCGGCGATGGCCAGATCATCGGTAATGCCAACGTAGGTTGCGGCAACACCACTGATATTCTCGATGGTGATCAGATATTCCAGAACCTCGCCGGCTTCGGCGGCACTGCCACCAACGACGGCGACTTCTTTTACAATGGACAACAGCTGCGCATCGCCAACTATAACCAGGGTGGGTTGCGCACCATTGGCCGGGTTGCCATCGGCATCGGTGAGGGTCAGCGGTAACTCAGCCGCAGCAACGCTACCCTGGTTGCTGATCACGGTGCCTCTGGCGGTATCGGCATTGACCATCACATCGAAAGTCACCGTGGCTGTCTGGGCAGAGGTTATCACCCCCTCGCTGGCACCCGGTAGTGGCGGCGTCAGATCACCGGAAGAAACCGGCAAGCTGGAATCCAGCAGGGAATTACCACCGCCGTTATCGGCCACCGCAACACCGTTTAAGGTGGTGGTACCGGCAACATATGTGGTGTTGGCTGGAACCTGGTCTGTGAGCGCCACTTCCAACGCATCGACACCCCCCATATTGGTAATGGCGATGGTATAGCGCAGTACATCACCGGGATCGACAATGCCGGTGGAAATATTGTCCACGGCAATTTGCACGGTTTTGTGCGCTATCAGCAGTGGCACATCACCGACAATATCGATAGTGGGATCGTTGGGGGCATCAGTGGCAGGATCATCGGAAAGCACTTCATCAAAGGCACCACTGCCCGCCCCTTCACCATTGACATACCCCTGGTTCGAAATAATCGTGCCGTCGTTCACATCATTAATGCTGACATCGAAAGTGATCACCACCGCGGCGGCGCCATTCGCGCTTGCACCGACAAAACCGTCCGCTTCACCACTGGTGTTAACCGCAATTCCAGATGCCAGAGGCGAGGCCCCGCTCACATCCGATAAGACGGTGCCATTGAGGCGGGTGGAATTGGCAATATAAGTGGTGTTAGCCGGCACCTGATCACGAAGTAGCGTATTTATCGCCACCTCATTGCCGATATTTTCCACCGTGAGGGTATAGCGAAGTGTATCGGCCACCATCAACAAGTCCGGGTCGCCGGTCATATCGGCAGATGTTTTCTGCACGATCAGCACCGGCTCCGACTCGATCAGCACTTGCGTAGGATCTTCATCACCGACAGTATCAGGGTCATCGGTACCGTTGATATTGGGATCGTCACTGTCCTGTAACGGCTGGCCGGGGAGCTGTACCTGGGCTTGGTTCAATACCGGTGTTGCGCTGTCGATCACCGCTGCCAGTGTGACTTCGTAAATTATCTGAATCGAATCGCCAGTATTTCCGCTCGCTGCCAGATCCAGATTGTTCACCTGCAATAAACCGCTTCCCAGGGTGCCCGCGGTGGCATCCGTCGCAGAACTGTCGCTGCCCGCCGGTGCACTGACCAATTGCAGACTGCCCGACTGAAACAGTGGCAAGCTATTCAAACGGTCCAGGTCATCGGTAATTTCAATACCGCTGACCTCCACACCGCTCAAGTTGGTCAGAGTCACCGAATAACGCAAGACTTCCGCAGGGCTGGCGACAGTAGCCGGGTTTTCACCTCGGCTGATATTTTCCACGGTCTTATAAAAAGTCACCTTGGGAACAGAAGCCGTTACGGTATAGGTATCTTCGTGATCGAGCACCGCGGGGGTGCCATCGGTGGGTGCCGCGCGAGTGTACTGGCGAGCTTCCGGCAGGGTACTATCCCAACTGTGCCACAGTGTTACGCCGGCAATATTGGTCAGCGTATCGCCATCGATGGTATCTATATCCAAATAGGCATCGTAAGCCAACCGCAAATGATGATCTGCGTCGAGCATCGCCGCTGCTCCAACAGAAGCGAGAGCAAGCGTGCAGCTGGCGGCATCAAAGCTCGCACTGAAATTCACACCCTCAGCCAAGGTGGCAATTATATTTCCTGCCGCATCACTTATCTGTGCGGCAAAATTGGCCGGTGCCGTCTCACACATACCGCCGGGGTTATTGTCCGGCAGTAGGTCGGTTACGCTGATATCCCAGGCTGGTCCGTTACCGGTATTGTGCAGATCCAGGGTAAAAGTCCCGGCGAGGCCAGACTGTAAGGCGACAGGCCCGGTTTTTGTCAGGGTGATCTCCGTAGGCTCAACCACGGTCATATCCAGTGTGGTGTTACCGGTGCCCGCGCCCTGCCCTGCGGCCGGATTGTCATTGTCATAGTTGTAGCTATAACTAGCGCTGTTGGAATAATTCAATCCATCCACATTGGGCGGATTGCTGTCACGCAGCCGCAGGGTTACATCGATAATCACTTGCTCGCCTGCGGGCACGTCGATCCCGTTGCTGCTATCGCCAATATTGAGGTTAGTTAGCGAGCCGGTATTTTCTGGAGTAAAGGTTGCGCTGCCAGACACTTTAGTGGCACTGACAAATTCCAACTCAGCAGCCGAGGTAGTGAGGTCCATCAGTACAGTGACATCGTGCAGCGCTGCAAGCTGCGCTGTTTCCGGGATAGTTATGCGGTAATTGAACGGTTCGCCAATAGACGCTGTCGGCTGGGTAATTGCGATCGACAAGGGGGCTGCGTTGGGGGTATTAAACTGTACTCCAACAGGCGCCGTGGGGCCGTAGTCCTCACGCATATCCACAGTCACCGAGGTTGCCCCCAGTGACGCCAAGTTGTCATCATCGAGGGAATAATACGCTTCGATATAGGCGGCATTCTGCAAGCTGAGCCCGGCCCCCAGGCTGGAGTCCGCTGCAACACGATACACCATTTCCAGGGACTGGCCCGCTTCAATGGCATAGCCACTACCTGAGGAGAAATCCCATATGGCTTCGCCACTGGCGCCATCAAAAGTGGGGGCAATCGCCGTTGCAGCCACACCATTTACCGCGATTGACTGCACGTTGACACCGGCTTGGCGCAAGCCCAGCGGAATCACATCCCGGAACACCGGATCGTAAGCTGGGGCAGAACCGGAATTAGTCACGGTTACGCTGTAGTCGATAATGTCCCCTGCCGACAGGGTGCTGCCATCTGCCGGGGTTGAGCTGATCGCTACCGAAAGGTCCGGCTGCAGCAGGTCCAGCGTTTCACTGTCGCTGCGAGTCTCAGCGCCTGTGGCGGTATCAAAGCTGAATTCAACACTGTTGACCAACACCGTATTGCTAGCCGGCCAGGGGTGTACATCCTGATTTAAAACCCGCGCGTGATAACGCACTACAAATTCATCGTTGGCCGCATTGTTATCTGCGCTATTTATCAGGTCCGCAATATTCCAGCTGACGGTAGTCGGACCACTGGCGGGGTCGCCCAGCTGCACAGGTTCGGCAATATCGCTATGGACAAAGGGAGTGACCGCAGTGAAAGGTGCCGCAGTAATACCATTAATTGAAAGGGTGCTATCAAATACCATGCCCTGCGGCAGAGTATCGACAATAAGTGTATTAGGAGCCGTACCCTCCGGCAGGGACAGGTTCAGCTCATATTCTACCAAGTCACCCACACGCAACTGCACATCGCCACTACCGTAGCTGTCATCGGTACGGGTTTTACTAATTACACTATCGTTGGCGGCAGTCAATTGAGCCGCAATATTTTCCAAGCGATAATCATTCAGGCCACCACGACCATCCGTACCGTTGCGCTCATAAATACTGCTGTTATCTTCGTCGAGACTGGTCCACTCGATACTGGCATTCGCGGAAAGCACAGCGGCTGCCAGGACTTCATCGAGCACAACCACATCAAAAACCAGCTCACTATTTGCGCCAGCAGTAATATCCAGGTCACTGTTTGCGCGGTCCCATTGCAGTGTTTGCGCGGTGGTTATGCCATCGCCATTCACCGTCGGGTCAGCTTGGGCTACAGCGGCAAAAATGACCGTGCCCGGTACAAATTTCAGCCCCAGGGATAACTGCTCACTGATCATCAGATCATAGGCAGAAGAGTTTTCCGCATTGCCGGTCGCACTTACATTCAGGGTGAAGCGCAATAGATCCCCCGCATCCGGGGCATCGCCGGGACTGGTTTGGTTCACCACTGAGTTGATCGCAGACAGTTCCGGCTCGACGACGGTAAGTGTCGGCGCAGTGCCAGTGCCGCCCGCCTGCAATACACCGCCATCAGTTGCGGCATAGGAATAACTGGCTTGGTTATCAAAACTGTGGCCCGCTTGTGCGGTGGTGTTATTAGCAACCCGTGCGCGCACCTCAAAAATAGCAACCATGCCCGCAGGGATAATATCCAGTGTTAATTCAATATTGTTTCCGCTGGAATTGTCGGTAAATGCGCGGCTATTAATTTCCTGTAATTGCACCAACTCCAGGCTCGGGTCCAATACATCAGCCATTGCAATATCGTAAATGGCCGAGGTAGTGGCGCTGCCCGGTACCTGGATGCGATACACCACTTCTTCACCGACAGCCGCCATGCTGGCAGTCTGCAGGGTTTTCTGCGGTGCAGTAACACTGGTCGCAACCGTGCCCATCGGATAGGGCGTACCCAGGGGGACGGCAGCAAACTGTTCGCCCTCGCTAGCGGGTAGTGACCAGAAATCATTAACGGTGAATGTATTGACCCAACTCTCACCGCCGCTGATATCAGTGTGGAAACTCACCTCATAAAAAATATCCAGGCAGGTAGCGGCATCAACCGGCACCAGCAAAGTAAAATGCATATCGTCGCCACGGCTAACTGGTGGCGTATAGGTGTAATCGGTGCCCTCGCTTAACAGATTGCCCGCTAAAGTCACCTGCAGGTTGGCTATTGAAGCCTCATCCATTTGAGTCGCCAGATCATCCGTCAGCGACAGGTCATAAGCGGCGGCGAGCCCTGAGTTACAGGCATGCAAGGTAAATTGCATAACGTCATTGGCCGGGTTCACATTCATATGGGAACTGGGCCAGGTAGCTTCTGTTTTGCTCAAGCTATCAATAACCGGTTGCAACACCGTGATAGTGGCGCTGTCCTGCAGGGTACTGGCAGCACCGGAATAATTGAGCTGGGCTGTATTGGTCAAGGTTGCCGTGGGCGAGGCAATACCCGAGCCCACTACCACTTTAGCGGTGTATTCAATTACAAAATTATTGGTATTTCCAAAGTTACTGGTAATGTCCCCCAGATTCCAAGTAACCGTACCAGTATCACCGCTAGCGGGAACAGTTATTGCCGAATAAGTAAAATCATTCAGACTGTCGTCATAGGGGGCAGCGGTATCGCCATTAACACTGACAATAGAGTCAAATACCAAACCACTGGGAAGTACATCGTCAACGGTTACTCCTGGTGTGGTGCCCGCCTGCAAGTTCAGGGAAAGCTGATAAGTTACTGTATCGCCAACACGCAATGTGCCAATCGCCGTTGCCGTATCGGAATCCCCCACCACGATTTTTGCAATGCTGGTGTTATCTACCGTATCAATACTGGCCTGGGCCGGCCCCACACAGTAATCATCGGGGGCGGCAATCGTTGGGCAACCGGCACCATCGCGCTCGTAGGCCAGATCATTGATACTGCTATTATCGAGAGAGGTCCAATCCAGCATTACGCTGTTACTGATCGGCGAACCAAAGACTCCGGTGACTTGGGTACGATAGGTAAGCAGCAAAGTCTCACCCAACTGTAAATCCAGGCTGTTATCACCATTGTCCCGCCCCCAAATCAGGGGGCCTGTAGGTACCGCTGCCGGTGTGGCTATAAACCCTGTAACAGCACTGCCATTAATCATCGCTAAAGGGGTAAAGCTGCTGTCAAAAGTTAACTCCGACGGCAGAGTATCCACCAGATTGAGTTCATAGGCTGCAGCATTCGAGGCGGAATCGTGCTGTACGGTGACAAGGTATTCCAATACATCGCCACCCACGGGCAGGTTGCCCGGACTTGTGGCATTACTGACGGTTTTACTGATAGTAAGCAGTGGCTCGACTACCGCTACTGCTGAGGTGCTGTCATTCAGGTTTTCCGTCGACCCGCTCTCCCCATTGCGGTAAGTAAGTGCCGCGTCATTTTGACGACTGTCACCCCGGTTAGTCGCGAGATCATTTTCAATACGGGCAAAATAAGTAATCCGAATCAGCGGATCTAAACTGCCAGCAACTGTGTCATTTTCGCTATTCGTATCGACTGTGCCGAGATCCCAACTCGCATTACCGGCAGTGTTATCTCCCGGAAAACTATTAAAGGCTGCTTCAGAGGGCGCACTGCCATTAATAGTTTCAATACCGACAAATTCATAGACGATATCGTAATCCGTATTGTGTGAAAGAACATAGCCTTCTGGGCTGCCCAACTGATCAGTTATTACCACGTTCTGGCTAATGCCTTCAGGCAGGCGAATTTCCAGTTGGAATTTTTTATGGGCGCCAATAGTGGCAACAACGGAGGGCTCTAAATCCGTTTTACTCAACTGTAGCGGTAGCACCTCAGTCTGGGCACTGGCCGTAGTTTCGTAGTCATTAATCGGATCACCAAGATTGGGTAAAACACCGATGCGCATACCATCCGCAGCGCCATCCGTACCGATACTGTTACTGCTGTTGAGAGCGACGTCTGTACCCGGTAGTGACTGCCAGCGGGCCTCAATGGTGTTATCAAGGATTTCGTGAGGGGAGACGCCTTGCTCTACCTGCACTTCGAAAGTGAAAGTTTTTATATCGCCAACACTAATAGCGTAATCCGTATTGCTGCGGTTCCAACTAAAGATGGGCGCGTTGGCACCGACACGAGTGATATCCACATTATTGGGTGGATCACTGCCACCGATATTACCCAGGTAAACCAGCTTGGTACCAGTAAGATCATCCAGCACTTGTAGGTTGTAAGCCTCAGTTGTACCGGTATTTTCCGCAGTAACGGTTACCGTGAGAATATCGTCAGCATCGCTGTTAGTGACAGAAAAGGATTTTGCCAGCTGTATTTGTGCTTCTTGTACCAGGATTTCATGGGAGTCAAATGGCACCGCTATCGCAGCACCGGACTGATCCACATAGGTGACCTGGGCCGTTGTGTAACTGCCGCCATTACCCAAGATATCACCGTCGTTGGTATTGCTGCTATTGTCGATGCGCGCAATAAATTCAACCGGAAAATCAAACAGGCTACCGGCAACGGTTGTCAGTTCCTGATCTCCAAAGTCCCACTGCACATAGTCGGCAGTGCCGATACTGGTACAGGTTGCAGCGAAAGGCCCGCCCGGCACAAACCCGGCGGCATCATAGGGGGATGCACTCAAATCAACCGTTTGCCCTTCGATACAGCGCATACCGGCTGGTAATTCATCGCGAATAATAAAATTCCGCAATTTTGCTGCAGGGATCTGTGCGGTTAATTCATAGCGGATTTCTTCACCCACTACCGCAGTATCGCTATTGGTTCCGCTAGCCGTGCCATTAGATAATTCCAGAGCCTGTTTCGGCTCGGCTTTGACCTCAATAATTTGCATCTGTGCATGAGCATCTGCCGATTGATAATGGCGAGCGCGACCGGACGGGGGTGCCCCATCACCGACGCCATCATTATCAATATCACTGTCAATTTGTGGCGAGGTCTGGCTGCCAAAATCCCCTTCAAGGCTATCGTAGCGAGCAAAAAAAGTATTGCTGAATATCTGTAGTGGTGCCACCGATTGGTGCGGCTTGACCCGATAATACAAAGTGACAGAATCACCGGGGTTCATACGTTCCAGAGCTGTGGAATGCTCATGAGAAAATGTAATAATGGCCGGTGTGCCTGCATCACTACAGTGGGCGGCTACGGAATAATCATCCGCACCAGCGGAGATTCCCAGCAGACCATCAGCGCCAGGGGTCGTCTCTGAAGAACCGTCAGCATCGTTATCAAGATTATCTGAATCGAACGGTTGAACACACATTTGCCCAGTGGGGTCTAATGTATCGGTCACCACTAAATCGTAGGCTGGCGCGCGGTTTACACCACTATCGGCCGCACGGTTGGTCAAGGTCAGACGGAAAATATAAGTCTGGTCCCTGTGTCCCTCATCAGTAAGGTCGACGAAATTACTACAACTGGTTCCCGCACCGTAGAGACTTTCGTTACAAACTTTTTTATCAACTTCGATATTTGGTTCCGTCACTGTGACAGATTCTGACCATTCAGAAATATCCGGAAATCCCGGTACCGTGGTGGGCACACCGTCGATATTGGTTAAAATACCACTGCTATTGTAGTTATCCACCTCAATTGTTTCGGTATCAAATACCGCAGTAAATTGTGAGCGTGCATAATCGATACTGTCATTGGCATGTTGATTCGGGTCCGCACTCTCGATATCCACTGGATCATTTAGCAATCGCGTAGTCATATCCGATAAAAACCAACGGTCCTTACCGGTGATACTGGAAGTTATGCCCCACTGCAAATCAATTTCGCTGAGAGGACTGTTCAGTCCACCACTCTCAACAATATCACTGTTGGAAATTTCTACACAGTTCGCCTGTGAAGTGGGATGCGGAAGGGTAACATCAGCACAATTAAGTTGGACGTCAGCGATATAACCCTGGCCATCGGGGAGGTCATCGAGAACATCTATATCCCGCACTTCAATTAAAGTAAACCCTGGAGTATCAAAACCAAACCAACCACCGGCCTGTATTTCAAAGCGACACTCTTCACCAATTAATACACTACTGTTCGGGAAAGTGCTTTCACTGGTGAGTTCATTACATTCATCAGAACGCTCTTTCACCAGGTTAAAGCCCATAACCCGTGCACGCATACCATCAAGGGTATAATTGTTGGCCAGCTGTTTGTTCGGTGTAGTATCAGTTAAAGTTGCAGGATCGGGGTAATACAGCGCGGCGCCATCGTACAGGGTGATCTCACCTACAACGTCTGCACGGAAAGTGAGATCGTCATCCGTAGCCGCATGATTTTTCTCCACCAAAAAAACAACCCGTTCAGTGTTTCCTGGTGAAATAACGCCACCTAAATTTGTGCTGTCACAAAGATAAACCGTCGCGGAATCTGGCAGGTAATCGGGCTGGTTCCAAAGCGGATGTTCCGGCACAGTTCCGACATTGGGTTGTCCCATACGCGTACAAGATCGATCGCTGGACAGCACCGTCATCGCCTCACCGAAGGTGACATAGACCGAATAATTATCCGCATCATGACCACCATTATTGGTAATATCCACGGTCAATTCCGATGTACCACTGTCTCGCACAATATAGAGCGGGTGTACCGTGCTCACATCCAGATCTTCCGGATCGGGAGTGATCGATTCGGTCTCCACCTGGGTCGCGGGGCTGGTGGAGGGGCAAAAGTCCTCATAATCAATAGTAAGGACATTGTCCATCAGCGAAATATTACTGTTGGGATCAGTACTTGTGCTTGCTGCCTCTTCATCAATATCGAGGTCTGCAACGGTATCGAAAAAATCTGTTTCAATGGTAACAATACGGAAACGAATCTGGATTTCATCGCCCTGCCGCATCATATGCTCTTGATCTGCATAGACAGAGTGTACGGTACTACTCAACAGGCGAAACTCTGGGCGGTTGTTGTTCATGGGATCGGTATCCCACTGGTTCCAGGTTGAACCAACCCGCCACTCAAGGATGTCCACTTTCCCAGGGTAAGTTGAATTGTAATTAGCACCATGGCTATCGATACCACGGCGCTCCTGAGTAATTACTGGGGTAAAGGTAGTATCCACCACGTATTCATCGGGTAGATCACTGACAAACTGAATATCTTTTACCGAACCCCCAGTTTGATTATTGATAGTGAGCGTGACATAACCGGCTGCCCCCAAGGGCTGATTTAAATTGGTACCGGTAATAACCTGAGAAATATTGAGATCAGTGGTAGTTTCCGTGCGCATTTCCGAGGTATCAGAACCTGGGAAGGAGGCTTCAGCAGGATCAGAAATACCCCCGACACCGGTATCACTATCAATCTCACAGCCCCACTGTAAATCCGATACGGTATTCGTACCATCGGTACAGGAGGTATTCACCTTGCCCACCAGATAGATATCCAGAGTCCCACCCGAAGGCACATCGGTGCGCCCGGAACCGCTGGAAAAATCGCCACTCAGTTCAAAATTATTGATGCTATTACTGGCTGCCACACAACCCGCACCGCCGGGATCTGCCCCGTTATTATTGGCCACAGCCAGCGCTGCGCTTTCACTGGGACAGGCGTAATTGATATCCATATTCGGGTTGGACATCAAATCGTCAAAGCGCGCGTCCTGCATATTTGCTGCGCCGCTATTGGTGATACGCACACGCCAGAGCACATCATCTTCAATATTGCCGTAAACATTGTTGGTGTAGTTTGTCTGGGCGGCATCGATATTGCGGCCGCGCTTATCCATAGAGGGCTCAGGCTCACGGATATTCAGCTCCATACTGCTGGTATCGGTTGCGCTGGCGCTGCAGTAGTCAAACGTCGCAGAGGCATTCAGAGTGCGATTATTAACCACCAACTCCTCTTCTTCATTTACCTGGCTCCGTACATTGAACGTGATGGTTAAAGTCGTATTTTCATCACGCTCGGCGAGCGCTGACAAATCATTTTGATCCCAGGTAAGGGTAGTACCACTAATGGTTGGCTCTCCCAGTACCATACCCGAACTCACTGAGGTAGAGCCGGTAACGTACTCCAGGCCAGATGTACCCAGGTTCTCAGTAACCGTAATATTCTCAATGTGCTGAGTTCCCATAAACCAACTGCGGATACTGGGCACATCGACTTGGATAGTTACTTGCCCATCACCACACAGAACACACCAACTATCACTGGAACGGTGGCTGAGAATATTAAATCCGCGGGGGTCGTCAGGGGATGACGGGCAGTTATGGTGAGCCCACGCCTGAGGAACGGACAAAAAAGCCAGACCAAAGACTAATAAAAATCCGATAATTGTGTGCTTGCAGGATTTTTGCTCAACTACTTCCGACTTCATTATCACTTAACAGCCGCCACTTTCGAATACAGTTGTATGGAGTGAAACCAGTCGCTTGCACCAGACACTCCACGGTGGGCGAACTTTAATTACAACGCCGCCGAGTAGCCGTGAAGCAAGTCATAAATAGTCAGCTGCCAAATGGAACTTTTGTGGGGTTTGCCAAGTGGTTCTCAGGCAGGCACAGCCGCAAAGGAAATCGACATCGCTTAGCAACCGATTTCGGGCAACACATAGAGAGAGTTTTACAGATAAATAGTGACCGGAGCTCACAACTTGTAAACTCCGGTCAACCAGATTATTTAACCTGGAGGAAGGAAGTCGATGGGGTAGAGAATAGTAATCGTCGGCACGCCATCCTTTGCACCAAAATTAATTCGTTTAACCCTCGCCAAAATTTTGGCATTCAGAGACGACGAGTCTACATCACTGGAGTGGGTGCTAACTTTCGATACCGATCCATCGGGCTCAATAGTAATTTTCAATACCATCTTGCCCTGTAACGCCGGATTGTTACGCAGCTCGCGATTGTAGATACGATACAATGTCGCTTTATAGCGGTCGAAAACAATCTGGATTTCCTCGTCCGTGCGCGAGGGGCCGACACCATCGCTAAGCGGTCGATCTTCTCCGGCAAAATCACCCTCTGTGCCAATAGAACTCTCAACACGGGTAAAAGCCACACCGCCGAGATTCGATCCAGATCCGCCCACATTGCGACTCAGATCAGCCGTATTGATTCCGCCGCTTCCAGCGGTAGAGGCGGCATTAATGAGTGAGCGCTGACTACGATTCTCCTTCTTGCCTTCGGTACTCAACTGGGTCTGCTGGCCCAAGCGGTTATCCAGATCGTCCTGTATAAGATCTTGGAAATTATCTTTAAAGGCCAGAACACCGGCGCGCTCGGCTTTTTTACGCGCTTGCTTCTTCTCTTTCTTGGACGGCTTTGGCTCCTGCTTGGCCACTTTCTGTTCAGGCCTCTGCTCGGGTTTCTTTTCCTCTTTCTTGGGCTTTGCCTTTTCCGGTTCAGGTGGTGGCTTGGGCTTGCTTTTCTTCTCTATTACCAGCTTGGCTAGGCGCTCGGGAATCTCCACCACTTGTGATTCGGGTTCGGGCAGCGTGTAGAGCGGCACTAAATAACCCAGTAGGGCCGCCATAAACAGCGACACAAACACACACAGACGAAACCGGTTCTCGTCCTCACCCTGATTATGCCAAGGCATAACCATAGGACGGAAACCAGGCTGCTCAAATTCCCGGGTAATCTCGAATTCGAACTTTGACTCTTCCTCCTCGCGACGTAGTTCATCGGCGCGATCATCCAACGCAAAGATTTCCTCATTGCACAGGACCATTCTATTGAGAATATCGTCACGCTGCTGCTGCAACCGATCCAAGCTTTCGTTATAGCCACGGGTCGACTCGGCAATGCGCTGGATAACTTGTGCCGATGCGTTTTCGTGGAAGTTATCAGCCCAGAACATTCCTCCTGCACCGGCCGCCTCCAGTCTGCCCAGGCGTTCAGAAATTTCATCAAGCAACTGATACTTGGAGCCCTGAACCTGTAATTCAGACAGCTTCTCTTCGATCTGTTGCCGCTCACCCTCGAGCAGTTGCATGCGCACACGAACCGCTTCAAGCGTCTCGTTGACAGCCTGCTGTTGTTGAAGAAAATTACTCACAAACTTCCATTAACCCTGAGATGCTTTCTGAATAACCGCCAGTGAAACTTTGGTGTAGCCGGCCGCAGTACAGCTGGACATCACCTTTTTCAGCAAACTGAACGGAATGCCCCGATCCGCAAGAATATTGACCTCCGGTGGTTCCGGCTCCTGCTCGCCCTGTGTCTCGCTCTCCCCTTCTGCAGTGGAGGCCAGGGCAACACCAATCGCCTTATCCAGTTCCGCGATCATCGCCTGCTTGATCGACTCGATAACAATTTCTTCACTCTCAATCACTTCGCTGGTGATCACCACAGAGCTGGATTCAACCAAAATCTCCTCGGCCGTCACCATTAGAGTGACCGTTTCCCTCGGCTTGGTTTCAACCACAGAATCCGGCAGTGTAATCACCTTGGGAGGTTCCAGCGCCTCGTTACTGGAGGTGTTGGTCAAGAGAAAGAACACCAGAATGGTAAAAACATCCATTAAGGAAGTAAGATTCATCCCAGAGGTTTTTTTGCGCTTGTGGCTTCGAGCCATGCGCTTCATGCGTCGGCTTTCATGTCTCACGGCGCATCTCCTATGGATATATCGGGGAACAAAATTACTTTCTCTACGGCATCCGGATCACTGGGGTCACTCCCCTCAACACGCACCTCGGCTCCGCGCACGGTATCCATAACCCCGACCAAATGTTCGTAGGCAATTTCTGCCTCCATCAGCAAAATGGTGTCAGTTTTATCCGGGTAACTGGCCTTTACTTCCAACAAAAATTCCGTGAGCTTTTTAAGGTCGTACACTTCTGCCGTCGGCAAAGCTGACAGTATCTGATCCTGCTGCTGGACGCCTTCTTGCAGCGCGGCGTCCCCTTGATCCTCCTCGCCGACCTCGGCAAGATACAGGTTCGGAAAGCGCGCAATCACTTTTTCACCGTCACTGATTTCCAGTGCATCACTGCGCACGACGACTTCCACCGTTACCACAGGATCATCCGGGGCACCGCCACCTGCGCCACTGGGCATATTCAGCTCCAGAATAGTCACCCGTGAAAACACCGCCGATACCAGCAGGAAAGGCACCAACACCACCATCAAGTTCAGGAAGGCGGTGATATCCAGTTCTGGGGCCTCTTTATCTCGCCCGTGGCGCCGCCTTCTCATTACGCAGTTTCCGCTTGCTGGGCTTCTGGCTGTTCTTTTGCTGCTGCCGCTTTTGGGGAAGTCTTCGCGGTCGGTACCTCTACCTCGATACGGCGGCGGGTTGCACTATCAATCAAGTTTGAAGCTTTCACAGAGACCATTTCCAGACTGTCGATAATTTCACCTGTGAGAGAATTCAGCAGGGCATGCACAATCAACAGAGGAATACCAGTCATAAGGCCGAAGGCTGTGGTGTTCATCGCTACCGAAATACTGGCAGACAGCAAGTCGGCTTTTTCTGCCGGGTTGGCATTAGCCACAGCCGTAAAGGCTTCAATCAGGCCCATAATGGTACCCAGTAGCCCTAGCAGCGTTGCAATATTAGAAAATAACGCCACATAAGGCGTGCGTTTTTCTAACTGCGGAGTAATTTCCATCATGCTCTCTTCCATCGCGATTTCTATGTCTTCGCGACGGCGAACAGTTCCCTGGCGAGCGAGCCCCATGGCCAGTAATTTACCCACACTGGAGTCATCATTCTTTACCAGATTGCGAGCACGATCAAAGTCCCCGGAAGCCAGTACTGGCTGTAATTTATCCCACATATTGCGATTGCTGCGGCGCTCCAGGTGCAGGCGAATAAACCGTTCAATTGCCACCGCACTGCCCAGTGCAGCAACCACAAGGATGGGGTACATAAAGGTACCGCCAGTCTGGAAAAACTCGATGACGCTGTTAAAAATATCCATTACTAACCCTCTAGAGAAATACTGCAGTAATTTTTGGTGAAGGGCTTGCTGATAGGCGTCGCAAACCCAGGCTGAACCCCCCCGAGGGTTTTCAACAATTTGTTAGTGCTGCCCTGGCCACGACCAGAGAAAAGATGGCGCTAATCGCCAGACAGGCTTAGCTGGTAGAACTCCAACTCTCGCATGAAAACATCCTTATCAAGCGGTTTGAGTTTATCGTCCATCAGACTGGAGACAAGGTCACTCTCGACACCTACCTCGGAACTTTTCCAGGGGACAATGTAGAGAGACTTGGGTGCTTCCTTATTGCCAATAATGGAAATTCCCGATAATTCTTTAATTTTGGAGTCTACTTTGCTTTCAGTGGACTCCTCCTCACCCTCAGACTGAGCAAAGGTGGGAGAAAACATCAAAAGAGCAGCAACCAATGAAAAAATCTGTTTAGACTCAAACATCACTTACCCGCCCTTCGTTGAAGATCCGCCAACCAGATAGTGACATTCTGGTCTGCTGGTTCTAGTTTCATATAGTGTTGGAATTGTGCCAGAGCGCACTGGAGATCTTGCAGATAGAGATCACACAATATGCCAAGATTTTTTATCAAAGGCAGGTATTCGGGGTTTTCTGCCAAGGCATTCACATAAATTTTTCGTGCATCAGCAAAGCGGCCCTGCTTTCGATAGAGAACCGCCAGCTCATTGGTTGCCACGGGATGCTTATCATCCAGGGCCAGTGCCTGCAAAAAAGCGTCCTCTGCTTTTTTTTTATCCTCAATTTTGTAATAGGCAATACCCAGATTGATATAAGGCGCCGGCAGGCGCTGCTCGCGTTCTACCACAGACTGCAGGAGTTCAATAGCCCGCACATAATCCTGCTCTTCCAAATACTCAAGGGAACGTTCGAAATCCCGATTAATACTGCCCGAAATCCGAACAGAGGAGTAATCGGATATTTTTCCTGAGCGGGTCTGAGTAGTGGCGCAAGCACCCAATAACAGAGTTAACACTACGATAAAAAACAGTCGTATTTTTTGTTGCATAACCTTCCACTCCAAGCTGGCAAACACTTTGTATCACTGGCCGGAAACCGCCTCTCCGACTGCCGGCAATTCCGGCACAGGTGGTAGCGGTATAATATTTTGCAGATAATCACCAGCTTCTTCTGTGCGCGCATAACGCGCCGGCATCAACCCAGCAAGCTTGCCGATACTTTTATCGATCCAGGGGTTGTAGATCCCTACCCCCAACAGACCAACATTTTTTTGATAAACCGAGATCGCTTTTTCCTCGAAGGGGTATATCTGCTCTTCCAAGGCCAGTTCGTACTCTTCCAGTTCGAGTGCACTCAAATTATCGGGGCGCTCAGAGTTCTTCAGAGCCACACTAAAGTGGAGATAAATCTCAGCCAGGTAATAAGTGGCTGCAGCGGTGACATCTGCTACCTGGTAGTCAATCAGGTTGGTGAAAGCCGCGATGGCTGTTTTCATCCGCTTGCGCTTCAGGTTAAGGCTCTGCTCAATAGGCTTAACCAATTCCACCCGAGCAAAAGCTTCGAAACTGGGCTCGGCCAATAGCAGTGCTGCACTACCCGCAAGGAAGCGGGTTCGATCACTGCGCTGCGCACCACCGCGAGATTCAATTCGCACCAGCTCACGCAACGCTTGCATATAACGCTTTTGATCACCGGAATCTTTGTAGATATTGGCAATTTTTTGCCTAGTTTCCAGAGCCGGTTCCAACGGGTCCGGGAACAAGTCAACATATCGGCGTAATACTGTCAGGGCCTTATCGCTATCTTTTGCAGCGGCATACAGATCAGCGGCCTGGGTCAGTGCTTCGCGACGAATCTCATCATCCTCTGATTCACGCTCTATACGTTCGAATTCCGCAGCGGCCAGCAATAACTCGCCACTCTCCTGGTAAACCACCGCCAGTTTCTTAGTAACATCCTTGGCCAGCTGGTGCTCAGGAAAGTAATTGCGGAAGTTGTTCAGCACCATTGCCGCCTGGGTCCAATCTTTAAGGATTATCAGCGAGGCCGCCGCATCGTATTCAGCGGTCGCCAGTAGTGTCGCACCGGGAGCAACGTTGCGGATACGCAGAAAATGACCCGCTGCTGCAACATGATCGTCCTGTTGGCGTGCCCTATCTCCCTGCTGATAAATGGAAGCCGCAAGATTATCTACCAGAGCAACCCGATCCTCCGCATCTTCAGCAGTCAAGTTTAAAGTCTCACCGTAGGCGATTTCTGCATCGACATACACTTTTGTGTCAAAGGAAGCGTGAGCAACGAGCATCCAGGTAGAGCGGCGAATGTCCTGCTCTGCCGTAGGGAATTGTTCCAGCAGTGAACGACCATTAACAATGGCCGGCGCATAGTCTTTCAAACCATAGAGATCTTCCACTGCACCGAGCATGATTTGTGGTGCTTTTCCGTGCTCCGGAAAGGTAGCCGCAAAAGTCAGAGACGAACGAATAATTTCCCGCAGTAGGGGGGCGCGCTGCTCCGCAGACACTCCTTTTAAATTATTCGAAAGGTGTTCCCGATAAGCGTAAACCGCAGCGTAACCGGCCTCACTGGAATCTTTGTGGACAGGGTAATTATAAGCTGTACGCTCATATTCCAAGGCCGCCCCATGGAAATCACGATTTTCCAGCATCAAGCCCGCAAGCTGGTAGTTGATCTCTGGTGCCCGTTCGGTTTCAGCAAATGACTGCAAATAACTGCGATACCAGTGGATAGCCTCACGGTAGTTTTCTACTTTTTTATCTTTCAGCTTCTTATTCTGATAAGCCGAGTGGTAGTGGCCAGCAAGATCGATAAGGTTGGTTTGCAGGAAGGCAACAACCTCACCATACTCATTAATATCAAATGCGGTCCAGTACTCGGCGTTCAACGCATAGGTATTGGCAAAGGCCTTTTTCGCCTCCAGCACCAGTTTGGGGAAACCCCCTTTGTCGTAAATTTCAATAACACGAATTGAAAAATCTGCAGAAACCTTGTGCAGCGGGTTGCGATCCACAAAAGCTATATAGGAGGTGGCCGCATCCTGGTAGCGACGTTTTTCCAGATAGTATTCACCCAGTTGACGATAAACCCGGAACTCGTAATCCCGACTGCCTTTACGCGTAAAGTAGTCAACTACGGAATCTGGACCTTCCAGGTAGGAGAAACTCAGGCTGACCACACGAAAAGTATCGTCGATATGCTTGCGCTCCCCCCTATTGCTCTGCTGATCAAAGTCATAGCCCTGGGATACCTTGTAATCGAGCATCTCTATGTAATCATCCAGGGCCATTTCATACATATCCTGCTTAAACAGCGTCCAGCCGCGTTTGTACAGCGCCAATTCGTAAAAACTGGATATCACACCAATATCGATCACTTTGCCGTAGGCGTCCTCGGCATCGAGAAACTTCTTGCGCGTAAATGAGTATTCCCCAAGCCGGAACCAAGACTCGTCGATATGGCGTGAATCGGGATACTTGGCGACTAACTGGCGCAATACATCAACCGCCGTATCTATTTGGCCAGCTTCTTCGTAGGCACGGGATAATTGATACATCACCTGGTCGTTGCGATGGTATAGGGGGTATTTCTTCAATAGATTTAAATAGAGATCTATTGCTTCCCGGGCATTGGCCGACATCATCGCGTCGGAATCGACACCGGGGGTTTGCAACGGGGTTTCATCAGTGGCAACTGCGATGCTGCCACTGGCACGGACCTCAAATTCAGCATCGCTCTCCACTTCAGCCTCAGTAGCCGCAAACCGCTTTTGTGGTACCGCTTTCGGTTTTACTATTGACGCACTGGCAGCAGGTGTATCCAGTGTGCTCTCAGTCGACACTTCCGGTGCATCCACAGCTATCACTGCGCCACTTTCGGCTACAGCTCCGGCAAGGTTATCAAATACCGCATCTTCTGCACGGTGGGCCTGTTTAATTTTCAGGTCCGCAATCCGCCGCATGGCTTCTGGAGTCAACTTTGATTCCGGAGTTTCCTGTAGGTAGCGCTGATAACTGACCAGGGCTTTCTCCAAACTGCCATCAATATGCTCTTCTTGAATGTCCACATCGACACTTTGCAGACTGCCAATGGTCTTACCGCTGTTTATTGCACAGCCACTCACTAACAGTGCGACAAATGCAGCACCGACAAATCGATCGATAAATACCTTGGCTTTCAATGCTAAACGGGGCTTCAAACTCATGAATCACCCCCCTCTTCCGGATTTGAACCCTTTTCCATCTCTGGTGGATTTCCCAAGGGAATTTCTTCCGCTTTCTGCTCCCGGTGTTGCTCAACCTTTATTTCATCTGCGCGCTGTTCTTGCAATTCATTGGCTCGATCATAACTATCTGCCAGAGCAAAGCGTGCTTTGATCTGGTAGCTTTCCAATTGCGTCCGCCGGCGCTCCAACTCCTGAATAGCCAGAGTTTCAAGCATCATGCCCTGACGAGCCATCAGAGTTTTCAAACGCTGCTGGGTCTGCCGTATACGAGCGCGCTGACGGGCGATATTTCGGTCGTAACCGCTATAGCTGTGTGTAGCCGCCTGCCGGCTGCGTACATAGGAATCGTAAATGGACTGCAGAGCTTCGATCTCTTGATTTAGCTCAGCCAGGTGCTTATAGGCCTCGGTAAGCCGAAAGTCGTACTCAGATGAAAGGCGCAAATCCAGCACGCCTTTAAGTCGCTCTACACGACTTAAAGTATCTGCAGTAAAGCCTTGTGGATGCTCGCCTATTTCACGATTGACTCGCAGTAACTTCAGGCGCACTTCCTGCTCTTCAGCGGTAGCCAGATATTCGGGACGGCGGGAAACCAGCATCTGCTCGATGCGGCCGGAAAATTGATCGCGCTGCTCAATCCGCAACTGAATACGGGCATCCAGCCCCCGAAATTGGCGATCCAGTTCTGGGAGCAATGGTTCGTAGTAGGCCCGACGAATACCAATGATATTCTCGTAGGCGGTCAAGCTTTTCAGCCACTCTTCATTGCGCTCGAACAAATCATTGAGATCGCGGTAGTTACGCAAAAATTCCTGATAATCATTGGACGCCATCAGGTCCAGCAGGTAGTGAGTCTCCGGTGCTTCGGGCAAATTTCGCAGCGCCACTACCCAGTTCTGTACCTGGGTAGCTTCCTTGCGACGCAATGCTTCGAGAAATTTCCCCCTGCGAATACTGTGAATTGACTGGGTGAGCGTGTCGATTTCCCGACCAAAGGCATCCAACGCGCGGCCATAATTAATTGCGGCGGTACTGTGCACATCCAACTTGCCATAGGCATAGGGGACGGCAAGCATGACCTCCTGCACAGATTCATTGGTGTTCTTGCGGTCCTGTAACATTTTCCAGGGCACCAATGCCCGATCAAAGCGACCTGCGCGGGCTTCTGCCCAACCCACCCCGAGCAGTGCGCGGTTTGAAAATGGACCATCCAGGTTTACCCGGTCGAAATAGGGGCGCGCCATATCCAACTTCCCCAGCTCCATCAGGTACGAACCGAGCAGCAGGTTAGTTTTATCGTACAAGGCCTGTGGCGCCGCATTAGCGCTGCGCTTTCTTCCCAGCGCGGTGAGTTCCAGAACACCGCGCTCCTCCTTACCTGCCTTTAATTGCGCAATGCCGAGGTTGAAGGACACAAACCCACCGAGGGATTCATCACCCTTAAGCTCCTCCAACAACTCAACAGCGTCTTCAAAACGACCGAGCTCCATATAAACTCGAGCGCGTAAAAACTGCTCTTCTGCTCGAACTTTTAAAGGCACCTGGCCTTCTATCATTTCCAGCGCATGCAAGGCATTGCGCGGCTGCTGCTTGTGGTAGTGGATTTTGGCCAGTCGATAAGCGGCCTCATTGCGCACCGGCTGAGGGACATTGCCCTTTAGCACCGCTTCAATAGCCCGCCCGGCTTCCCGGTGCATGCGGTATGACAGTTCCAGGTCCCCCACGGAAAATTCGGCCTGACCCAGGTGCGCACTAAAAGGATCGAGTTCGGGTTGATCTAAACGATGATACTGGTCTAGCTCGGTATCGAGCGCCACAATCGCATCAAAATAATTTTCCTGGTGGGCATAGAACATTGCCGTGCCGAAGAACAGATCTTCAAGCTTCTCACCGTCTTCCATAGCGGCATCTGCGCTTGCTCCCGTCAACAGACAAAGCGATAAAGGGATAACACCAAGGGTCGCCCTAGCCTGGCCGGACAACCTGTTTACCAAGGACCTGAGCATGATTACCAGTCCTTAAAACTAATCGCTGACTCAGTTCCAAGAACCCTGATCTCAACAAATTTTGGACCTACCGCTTTTTCTACGGTATATGAGGCACTGCCCCGGTATTCTTTTCCTGAAGGAGATTTACCAATGAAGTTAACCTGCAGAGGGTGACCTCCCACCAACACATTACCTGTGTAGATCTTTTGAACTCCACCTTTCTGCAGGGACTCAATCTCCCGATAGGTATAAAGGTGGTGGGCAACAATCTGTCCGTTTAGGGTTACCTCAACAGACTCCAGCTCAAAGGGCTTGTCATCTGCTACAGAGATAAACAATGCCACCTGTGTATTAGAGGGAAATAATAGTTTTTCCTCGAGCTGGGCCAGCTCGGCAGTGAGATCTATCACATCTTTTTTTACACTCTGAATCTGTTCATCCAGACCCCGAATATCGTCCCTGTTAACACCCTGAGCATGCCCAGCGTTTGCCAACAGAAAGAGAATAACTATCTGAAGAATTCTGAACATGCGGCCTACCTCCGACCAAACTCATAACAATCAATTCCTGCCAGACAAGCTAAAGCAGGACCACAATAAAACCCAAACACAACCGGGCTTTGAGCTGCGACATTGTATTGAATAGAACGATTGTCAGATGTGAGGAAATTCAAATCTCACAGAAACGAAGAGAATAGATATTTTTTGAAGAATGGTATCCACACCACAGAATGCGGATCGTATCTCAGCAGGAGTGAGACGCACCTCAAGTTTTAGCCTTCACCGCTCCAAATATTCAATCGGCAGGGTCGAGATTAAACAGAAAAATTACCCGGCAAAACGATACCATTAGTTTTACAATTACCGCTCTTCACGCGGATATCGATCACAGCAGCTCTCCGCTCTGATCTCTCGGCCGTCCGGTCACAAAAAATAGACACACAATCAAGCCTGCCAACGCCAGGTAGGCGTTCACTGTAAAGGCTCGATCAATACCTGAGGGAACATCTGGGGCAAAAGCAATGATAGTTGCATTCATACCCAACCCCACGGCTCCCCCGCCGATCTTAAACATATAGAGGATAGCCCCGGCCAAACTGGCCCGATGGGATTCGACCACTGTGATACCCGCGGTGGTGCTGGACGGGTTGAACAGGCCAATCCCAATGCCCAGCACGACCAGTCCGGGGCACATCTGCAAAAAACCGGTGTCCTCAGTAAGGTGAGAGAGCATAAACATGCCAGTACTCATTCCGAGAATCCCAACTGATACAAGTATTTTAGGTCCCAGTGTTTCGTAGAATCGTCCAGAGATAAAGGAAACCACACCAGATATGACCATCAGTGGCACCAGTGACAAACCTGCTTGCACTGCCGAGTAACCACGATAGTTTGCCAGGAATTGGGGCACATATAGGATTGCAGACAGAAAGACCACTGAGATCAGCAGCGTTGTAACGGATATCGCCAAGAACTTTCTATTGTTGGCGATATCCGGTGGAATCAGTGCATCTTTGCCTACCCGATATTCCACCACGCTGAACAGACACAAAAACACC
Source organism: Microbulbifer okhotskensis (assembly GCF_023895975.1). Lineage (GTDB taxonomy): Bacteria > Pseudomonadota > Gammaproteobacteria > Pseudomonadales > Cellvibrionaceae > Microbulbifer > Microbulbifer okhotskensis. The sequence continues at coordinate 17,333 of NZ_JALBWM010000027.1, read as the reverse complement.
AGAAAAATAACCACCAGACTAATGACGACCGGATGTTTAAAACCAGTTTCTGCGGAAATATCCAGCGCAAATAACAAACAGAACAGGGAAATACAGAGCAATAGCACCCCCGCGTAGTCAATTTTTTCCTTAATCCGCTGGAGCCTATCTGGAGGTACAACCCACCAACAGGCCAGCATGGTGAGTATTGCAATAAAAATGTTGATGAAAAAAATCCAGCGCCAACTAAAAGCATCAGCTAAAATACCGCCCAAAACCGGCCCTGTGGCGTTGGCTAGGCCACAGGTTGCCATAATAATACCCCCTGCCTGCCCCGACTGCTCAAAGGGCACTAAATTGTAGGTCATCCCTAGAATAGACGGCCACATCAAGGCCGCCCCCACCCCCATCAGCGCCCGGGATACCAGCAACATCCAGATATCCATCGCCAAGCCGCCGAGCAGAGAAAAGAACACAAAAATCACTGCACCCAGCATAAATATGTTGCGACGACCATAGATATCCGCGAGACGACCACCCGATATGATGAGAACACCAAATACCAAGGCATAGCCATTGATAATCCATTGGGAAGTAGTGACATCCACATTGAATTCTCTCTCAATCGAGGGCAATGCAGGAGCAAAAGCGGTATAGTCGTTGGCAATCAGGAAAATGGCTAGAACTAATGCTGCCAGACCAAAATACTGATCCCGCGCAAACCCCCGTTTTTCCTTTGCCATACTGCTAAACTCACTAAGTATTAGAACCACTCAAGTTGCTCGCTTGTGCTTGCGAGACCGTCAAAGCCAGTTTTGGCTTCCTTGGCCTACACTCAAAGCCTAGACGACAGCATTAAATTTAACGCCACTTGATTTGTAATGCTCAGCCCGTATTAGCCATACTGACCCTGAGCTATATCGGTCACTCCGGTAGACTCATCACTGGAATGGCCACTACTGTGCAAACCGCAATACTTCCACTAAGTAATCGTTGAGACAGTCAATGCGTAAATTAATGGTATTTATTCTGATTTTTTATACCTCAACAATCCTTGCCCAGAGCCCCCCCGTGAATAGCCTGAAAGATTTTCAATGGAAGAATCGTATTCTTCTTTTAAATATACCCGGCGATCCACGTAAGACCGTGGAGGAATTAATGAAGCTAGGACCACAATTCGCCGAGAGAAATTTAGTCTGGTTTGTTTTTTCCAACGGCAATATAGAGACCAACTTCCCCGGCACTATCTCCGACAGCTTTGCCAGTGGAATACCCAAGCAGTATTTTAAAGGAAAAAAGGCTGAGGTTGCTCTGGTAGGCAAAGATGGGGAAGTAAAATACCGGGCACCGAGCTTCTCTGCCAACGATATTTTTTCCCGCATAGACAGCATGCCCATGCGCCGTGAAGAAATTAAAAATACTAAACCACGTTAAACATGCATATTCACTCATGATATTTTTACATTATATCAGCAGCGATAGCATTTCCAATTGAGTTCAGAGCCCAATGAAAATCGACTCTCGATTAGGTTATCATTGTGGGGTTAAATGGAAGGGCAGCAATGATAATGAAAAACTAAAATATCCGCACTGCCCGACAACAATATATGACCGATACGAGAATCAAATGGCCAGAAAAGCAATTATTATTGGCGCCACCGGCTTGATAGGCCGCCACCTGACTGAACAACTCGCCAGTGAAAACACCTTTGCAGAAATCCACACTTTGACGCGCCGCCCCCTGCTGCCAACCAACCCCAAAGTCCACAACCATGTGGTCAACTTTGAGCAGCTTGGAAATTTCTCCTCACTTTTTGAAGCTGACACACTGTTTTCCTGCCTGGGCACCACCCTCAAACAGGCGGGAAGCCTAGCGGCCCAGTACCAGGTGGATGTCGAGTACCAGTACCAGGCCGCCACGTTAGCTGCACAGGCGGGTGTCAGGCACTACCTGTTGGTTTCGTCCAGCGGTGCAAACCCCAAAAGTTTCGGCAGTTATTTGCGCATAAAAGGCGAGCTCGAAGAAAAAATTAAAACCCTGCCCTTTGAGCAGATCTGTATTCTACAACCTTCACTATTGCTGGGTAATCGCAATCACTTCCGCCCCGGAGAGCAGCTCAGTGGACTCCTGTTACCGCTACTCTGTCGATTACCTGGACTACAACGCTTTCGCCCTATCGCCGGCGCAGCGGTTGCCGCCAAGATGGTGCGCCTGAGCCAACAGGAGGGTAAAGGCATTGAAACCTTCAGCCTTGACCAGCTATTCACCCCCTAAACTGCCGACAAAACCACTGGTAATACCCGCGGTAGCTCCCCCTAACGGGAGATCGTAATAGTAGTGCTATGCTCGACAGTAAAGGCCATTTTACCGGTAGAACCGGTCATTTCGCCGTGATACACCAAGGAGTTTGAACAGGATTTGATCGCGGATAGCTCTAGCCAGTTTTCTGCTTCAGCTACGATTGATTGGGGAATCTACGCCCGGTTTATCCAAGCTTTTCAAGCTCCTTTTAGATCGTAAGCAGGCGACAACGTACAGTAATGAAACCTATCATGGCAGAAGATATCATTGGTCTGGGCCAGCTGCTGAAAGATGTTGAAACCAAAAGCCAGGGACGGGATAGGGTTTCCATCCAGCATGTAATTGAGGCCGTCGGAATCCGGTCCTTCGCCCCATTTCTTGTCGTTATTGGTCTGATCTTATTTTCACCCCTCAGTGGCATTCCCGGAATGTCTATCTCCATGGGGCTTTTACTGCTACTGGTCGCCATACAACTGTTACTGCAACGCACCCACATCTGGCTTCCCCAATGGCTACTCAATCGCTCTATTTCAAAAAAGAAATTGATGGCTACCCTGCATTGGATGGAGAGACCGGCGCGCGTCGCCGACCGATGGATTCAACCGCGAATGGGCTTTGTCGTACGCAGTTACGGCACCTGCGCGATTGCCGTCACTTGTACTCTGATTGCCCTAGCTCTTCCTCTGATGGAAGTAATCCCCTTCTCAGCGTCTACCGCCGGCCTCGCCCTCACTATTTTTGGCCTGGCGCTGGTGGCTCACGACGGACTTCTCGCCCTGATTGCGTTTGCCGTGACTTCCTCACTGCTGATACTGATCATTGCAGCAATGTGATCAACCACAACAAACCACACGCTATGCTCGCCTTTGTATGCCGAGTAAGTGAGGGAAGTGAATCAGTGCAATTAGCGCCAACAAGTCATAGCCGGCATGCCACACAATTACCCCTACCAGGCCGCCTGAAATTTGGTAGAAAATGCCTAATACCAGCCCGATCATTAAAGTAAGGAAAAAATAGACCCAGGATGCAAAGTGCAGAATCGCAAATATAACTGAAGCGCCCAATAACCCAAGAAAAGGTGTACTGACCTGCGATAACCAAGACTGTAAAAAACCGCGAAATAGAAGCTCTTCACACACCCCCGCTGCAATGGAAACCCACACCATTTGCGCAACTGACAGCTTGGAAAACACCGGGGTCAATTGGACGCAATGCCTGCGCAATATCTGGCCAAATAGGGTTTCTGAGCGGATAAGTGACAGCGCTACGACGTAGGTGACTACAGCCCCTAAAAGCCCCAGCAGTAGCTGTACCCAAACAGCACTGCCGAGAAATGAAACTTCCATCGATACCAGATAAATTCCTAAAAGAGCCACCAGCAGGCAGCCCAGTTGAATACCGATCAATGAGAAAAAAACCGGTAGGCTCCCTCTCCCCTGCCCGGCAGCATCCACTGATGACCGTTCCCTTTGTTTATTGATTACCCTTTGCCCCTCTAACCACTCTGAGACTTACCTGGCCGTTTTTAGTAACCATCAATTCAGCCACCGCACCAATACGCAACTGCTCTTCAAGTGCCAACGCTTTTTCTTTAGGAGCGAAATAAGCCTCAATACCATAATCCACCCGGTACTTGTCGGTAGCGCCCCAAACGCCAAGGCTGGCAATGCGTCCTTTCAGGAATACGCCGCTGTGTGGTTTTTCCAGACTAACGGAGGCGAAATCATACAGGCCAGAGTCCTTTTTCTGCAGGCCAACATAGACCACCTCACCCTGGCGCAACGCATGCCGATTATTAAACAGGGATTTATCCAGCAGGGAAAATGGGTAGCTCAGCTGGGCATAGTTCCCACGAAACAACGATCTCGGGTCTACCGGAACAGTTTTTACCAGAATCGGCTGGCCAGTCCAAAGCGGTATCTGGGCCTTCACATACATACCGAGCAAAATAAAAAACTGTGCGGCAATTGCCGCAACCAACCCCATCGTGATCTTGCGATTCATCGAGCCCTCTCCTTTGCCTGCTGGTGCTTCCAGTACTTGGCCGCGCCCAGTAACAGTGCAGCGAACAAAATAAACAACATTGCTGCGCCTATGTAGTCACCAATCAAATCGATGTAACGCAAAAGTGCGGTCAGTAGAATTGCCAGTACCCCCAAAAAGAAATAATGGGAGATACCATCGTGTATCCCCTTTAAGATCAGCCCGGTTCCACAGGCAATCAACGTCAAGTTAGTGAATATTTGCAACCAAACGGCGTGATCAGCAGAACCACTGTTGGTCACAAAGGCGAGAACCAGTGCAAACAGGCCGTACAGCGTCAAACCGAAAAACAACTTTCTAGCCAATAGCGCCAACAGCAGGGACACGGCGCCCATAATCGCAATCACGACCCACATCGACAGCAGGTGTCCCCACTGAGCCTCGATCAAAGCCTTCCAAGGCGGTTCAAAGCTGAATATCAATAAACTAATCAGCGCAAAGCGCAAACACCAGATTGAGATCACTGCGGCATAATCTTTTGCCACAACCGATACTCGGGTTACCAACCACTGGCCGAATAGATACATCAGAATAAACAGGGCTACGGCGACAGCCAAATTCTCCGGATATAACTCCGCACTGAATTTGCCATCCTGCACCCGCCAAAATTCGGCCAGTGAGAACTCCAACCAAAAGCCCAAACCGAATAGAGAAACCAGCAAAAGAACCACACTGGATCGCCCGGCAGTCAATATAAACAGAGCACTGAGAAGGAAAACCGGGAATACCGCTGGGTAAAAGCCCATGCTGATTTCCAGAAAGAACCACAGCAAGGCCAGAATCAAGGCCTGTCCAGCAATCCAAGGGCTCCGGGTGATCAGCGCAAATGGCAGGCAACCCAGTGCCCACCAGAAAATCCCATCGGGCATATGCTCACCCAAATGATAGATTTGCGCGATAAGAATGATGGCCGCCCCGAAGAACAAATTTCCCAACAGCAATAAGCCCTCCCCAGCGCGCCTGTCTCCCGTCACGTAAATTTTCAGGGCCATCGCCTGAGTCGCCATAGTGAGCACAATCAACCCACCCATTCGCAGCGCTCTGGGGATCTCATCCCAATTGGCGCCGATCAGGGTAATCACCGCTAAACCAATAAACAGATAGGCCAACCCCATCAACACGCTATATCCTAATGTGCGCTGCTGCACACGGTGGTAATCCACCTGGTAACGGGTACAGATCTGTTCCGCCTGGGTTTCGCTGATGACCCCATCCTCAACCCAATCCCCCGCCTCCCGGGCTAGGTCATGCTTCAACAACCGAATTAACCGCATACGAGTGCCCTGTAGAAACTACCCATCCTGGTAGTAATTAGTATGGCGCCAGCCCGGAGTATCCCCGATGTATACAGTGACCTCAAATTGGTACCCATAGCAGGCCCATGTATCGCTCCGATGCGTAAATAGAAGAAAACTATCTCAGGCATTTAAATTGTTTATTTTTATAGGCGCAAGAGTTGCAATAGATTAGGACCATCAAATCTAGACACCAGAAACTACTGAACAGCTAACCAGGAGCTAACTATGTCCCGCTACATCGAATCCGAAATGAAACCTTTCAACGCCAAGGCCTACCAGAACGGTGAGTTTCACGACGTGAGTGACGCCGACGTGAAGGGGAAGTGGGGGGTGTTCTTCTTCTACCCCGCCGACTTCACCTTTGTGTGCCCCACGGAACTGGGCGACCTAGCGGACAACTACGAAGAGTTCAAGAAGCTGGGCGTTGAGATCTACTCCGTATCCACCGACACCCACTTCACCCACAAAGCGTGGCACGATTCCTCCGACACCATCGGAAAGATCCAGTATCCGATGATCGGCGATCCCACCGGGACCATCACCCGCAACTTCGGTGTGATGATCGAAGAAGAAGGCATTGCCGATCGCGGCACCTTCGTGATCGACCCGCAAGGTCGTATCCAGGTCGTCGAAATCACTGCCGGTGGTATCGGTCGCGACGCCAGCGAGCTGCTGCGCAAGATCAAAGCGGCCCAGTACATCGCCGCACACCCCGGCGAAGTTTGTCCGGCCAAATGGAAGGAAGGCGAAGAGACCCTGGCGCCCTCTCTCGACCTGATTGGCAAGATTTAAGGTTTCCCAAACCCTCACAGGATGGGAATTGGCTTTGCTCACCACCGGGTGGGCATTGTCATTCGTCAAATCCCCTCTAACTGATCATACCTGTTAGCAACTAAGCCAATAATCAGCTGGCCTGCCTTTGCTTTTCCACAAACGCTATCAGCAAGCAGAATACAATTCCACAAATAAGAAACACCGGCACAACGTAAATCGCCGTTTGTATCCCGTAGTTTTCATCCAACCAACCCACAAGGGCATGTGCCAAGATTAAAAAGACTCCGCCCATGCCCAGCGAGAATGAAACAGTGAACGGTGGATTCTTGGAGCAGTCCGTCAACCACTCCATCGCGTAAGGGAATAAATAAGATAACGTCAATCCGCATACCGGCAACCATAAGGGGTTAATCCAGTAGCCCAGTAAAAATACTATAGTTGTAGTTGCAAAGGAGACAATCAACCAAAAAAATGTACTTCCCCGAAGTAGCACGAAGGTAAAAACGATTCTCCCAACACACAGAAAGGCAAAAAATATTGAAAGCAGAATATCGGCATCAACTGCCCAAGGTCCACCTCTGGCCTCCAAAAACAGTACAAATCGGCTGGCAAGGATATGCTCCGCACCGTTATAAGCAGAAACAATCAGCCCTCCTCCAATGGCAATCCACCACTCTTTTGGTTCTTTTTCGTGTTTACTTGCCTCGTGGTAGGCACCAGGATTAATTTCTCGCCCATCTACTCGCTTAGTTCCTCTTTTCTTAAACAGCCCCCCTAGAATAAAAAGTACAATAGCGACAGCTAGCCCACCAAAAAAGTAAAACCCCCCCTCCCAACCAAAATGAAACTTATACATTAGCCCAGGAAATAAGGGAGATAGAATAGATGCTACTCCGTAGGTACTGTGTAATCCACAATACCCTTGGCGGGTAAGGTCCTGTGGTACAAAAAGAGGGATTGCCACATTGATAAGTACCATGCTCCCCCCGGTGCCCACGCCAAAAAGGAAACTCCCCAACATAAGCAATGCAAACGAGTGGAGATATCCGGAAGTACCAGACAATATTGAGCCAACCCCCATAAATGTTACAAACAAGCCCAAGCCGGAGATCACCTTTATTCTTTTGACCCATAGTGGCCCTGAAAGGGTCATAATCAGAGCAGAAAGAGTCGACAAGAAGAAAAAAGTAGAGCCTTTTGATGGGGACACCGCAAAAAAATCTAAAATTCTGGGGTATATCGGCGCTTTATAAACCTCTATAAACCCCAATAAAAATAGAGCCCCATAACACGAGAACAATCCAAACCAATAGATATTGCGCTTCACGCAACTCTTCTTTTGATGTATCGATCACACTCTAGGATCATCCTGATCGCCTGAATTGAATCCGCCAAAGGAAGTTCTGGACATTCAGTTAACTTTCTATCGATACACCGCTGTACCGCTCTGGCCTCGTAGTAAAGCCCCTCCGAGTTTGGATAGTTGAATTCCCCCCGAATCCGTGGCAACGGAAATTCATATAACTGACTATCGTTTTCCATTCTCCGATCCCCAGCAATTCTGGTCACCGTAATTTGTGTTGGGCAATGTGCCGGGGAATGTACTTTGATCCTCCCATCGGTACCATATATTTCCAGTTCCTCAGCACCCTCAACCAAATGACTCCAAGATACAACGGCTGTGGGCCCAGACCCAAAGTGCGCATAAATTAGTCCAGAAGCATCTTCCCTAAAGCCGTAGTCATCAAGCACTCCCGAGAATTCCAGATCGGATGTCCCTCTACCCAACACCATGATCGCAGCATGCACAGGGTACACGCCGGCATCCATACCAGCCCCCACTTTCCACTTGGGAGAATCCATCCCCTCATCTTTCCTTAAATCAAAACTTAGATCCGCGCGCAGCTGGCAAATCCGGCCAATCACACCTTGACCAATGAGGCTCTTGCAATATTCCATCACCGGGAAGAATCTCATCCACAGGCCTTCCATGCAAAAAAGCTGTTTTTCCTGGGCAAGGTTCTTTATTTTGATGGCATCTTCCACTGTGAGCGCAAGCGGCTTTTCCACAAGAACATGCTTGTTCGCATTAAGGGCCAACTGTGTGTGCTGCCAATGAAGCTCAGGAATGGTCGCGACATATACAACGTCAACATCAGGGTCATTGACTAACTCTGCGTAATTTCCATACGCCTTTTCCACTCCGTATTTGTCGGCAAAGGCCCTCGCCTTATCCAAATTCCTGGAAGCCACCGCATGAATTTCGGCAGAATCCAGGTAGTTGACAACCTTGGCGAAATCATTGGCAATCCTGCCACAACCTATAAACCCCCAGCGCAACTTGTGGCTGGAATATTGCTCCTGTGTCTGAGGTTTTGATTGCTCAGTCAATGTGGTTAAACGCTGTTCATCTTCAATAGTATCTGGGTCCAATATCAATTCATGATGATGGGTAAGCCTATTTTGAAGATTATTCCAGGCTTGCTCCAAATGCCGGCTCTCAAATTTTTCAACCCAAATACAATTGCCTAAAGGGGATGGCAGTGGAGCACGCAAGGAGCCAGAACGGTGAATAGAGATCTGCTCCAGCGCAGTCTTATACACATCTAGATTGAGGCCTTTCACATTTGCAGCAAGGCCCAATTTTGTATAAATGCCAAAAAGTAGATCCACATCCTTAGTGGAAATTAATCCCATTTGTTCCGCGACTAGGGAGGTGAACAAGCAATCTATACCCACTGCCTCACCATGCATCAAGCGGAAGGCCTCATCGCGCTCCAGCCACCGGGAAAGCGTATGGCCAAAATCCATCGGACGAGACAAATTTTCCTCCTGCAGGTCTCCTCCGATACTATCTATCATCGCATCGATACAATTTAATATAAGGTTGTATGATGTTTTTCCCGGCACCCCTCCCTCTCCAAGAAAGTGGTTATGGAGCAGTGAGTCACCCTGATCAGATAGACAATCAAGCACATCCTTATTGAAGACCAAACCCACCTTAACCATCTCTCCGACTGCACTTTTCAGCACCCGTTGCGGATTGGTTTTGAGAAAAGTGGGATCAATGATGGTGTGCAGGGGGCAGTGAAAAGCACCGATACCATTTTTGATATTATGGTTCACACTAACTTTAATTCCTATGGAAGAGTCAATCATCCCCATCAGGGTTGTTGGAATACGTATCCAGGGAGTATTGCGTCGCCAGACAGCACTGACAAAACCGATCGTATCTGTTACCGCACCGCCCCCCAAAGCCACGATGGGCTCTCTATAGCGAATTGGATTGACTTTCCATATTTCGTCAATCATTTCATGGAAGCTATTGATATTTTTTGATTGTTCGCCCCCTGTCATCACAATGGGAATAAACTCTACTCCCACAGACCTTTCCCATTCAAGGATAAGGCCGGAATATAGCTGCCAAACTTTGTCGTCCACGCAGCAAATAATCCTGTTCCGGGGCGGTCTTAGAATATCGACAAGGAATCTATTGCCAGGAGAAAATAAATTACAGTGGTACCAAATCCTCTGACTTGTCGGTGTCTGACAAACAGTATCCAGAATTTGAACAATAGGGTGATGGGCTTCATCTTCACTACATTGTGCCAGAATGCTCGTTTCAATCGATGTCGCAAGTAGCAAGACGCTTACTGCCTGTTTCAGACCTGGTAGATTCAGGTACCTTGCCTCATCATCGTTAAGAATAGATTCAACAAACTCATTTTTCAGCGTGTGGTAATCCTCTTCAAACAATTGGCAATACCACATCGCCCCTTTTTCCTCCTTGGCCAGGTCAAGGGCCCGGTCAAAAACCCCAGGAGGAGCCAGCTCTATCAAAACAGGATTTCCTGTGAGCCCTTCTTTCACGGTAATACTGTTTTCCACCCCTTCACAACGAGTGACAAGAAATGAAAAGCTGATTCCCAAGTTTGTTTTCAAAGTAAACGAAAGCTTCTTAAAGTCCTCAATGTCGCCGAAGCGTTTCCGTTCGGTTTCTTCCCTATTAACAACTATATCAACAATATTGTGAGGCTGTAGATTCCATTTCGCTACGCATAGTTCCAACTCGTGGCAGCACTGGTTAAGCAGCATTCCCTCTGTATTCTGCCTGAATATATTTTCCAGGTTGTCTTCCGAGTGGGGGTTGTGATGAACAAAGCTGACACTCCTGGTTTTGAGCTTCCACCCAGCTGTGATTTTTTCAGCCTTTTTTACATAGCTAGAAATATGTTTTTGGTAGCCAACCACAACCCTGAGGTTTTTTTCGTCGGCAATTTGCACCATTGCCTGCAGCTTGTCTAATGAATCTTCACCGGGTTTTTCCAAATATATGTTTTTGTATTCTTTCTCTGCCACCGCCTCAAAAATTTTCATGTTTAATGGCGTCCGCACAGAGATCAACACCAAATTTTTAACGGATGGATCCGCTATTGGTATATCCTCAACAGAGGAATACAAATCAAAACCCCCGCCGTGGGCCATAAGCCTTGCCATTTCCTCTCGAAAAACTCGCTGTTTTGCTGGTGGTGCCGTGGTATTTCCAAGCCAGTATTCTTCAACCACGGCATCCACAATGACATTTGGCATTTTTATCAATTGTGATAAATGCAACCAACCAATTGACTCTCCCGGCAGTCCGACACCGACAACGATGGCATGCACCTTATTTTGAGTCATATCGGTATATTCCATCCTCGGAGACCTCCAATTTGGGCCAGTGCAGTGGGCAAAATGAATCCATACACGAAAGGCTTAACTCAATAAGGCATTGTTAATGTCCCCCCGTAGGGTGCCCCAGTCTTTCTCGTCACTTTATTCACTGACCTCGCTTGGGGCTATGTACCTTTAGGTGAACACGGACCGGTAATTCCGTGACCTGCCCGCAATTTAAGCCACCGGGGAGGCTCGGCCTTAGCCCTGAAACAGAGCATCTCTGGGGCTTTTAAGTTTGGCGATCTGCCAACTTCGCTCCTTTGATTTGCTCCTATCTATGGCCTCCTGCTATGCCGCCTCTATTCACTAACCCCAGGAAAGACTATCAACTTATGATCAGTTATCGCTAAAAACTATCGCCTGTATTTATATTGCTAATTTATATCAAGCATAAGAAATAGATAGTATTTGCTTTGTTCCCAAACAGCGACCCATAAGACAGAGATGATTAAGGAGCTATCCATGTCACGCTACATCGAATCCCAACTGAAGCCATTCAATGCCAAGGCCTACCAGAATGGCGAATTTCACGACGTGAGTGATGCCGACGTGAAGGGCAAATGGGCGGTGTTCTTCTTCTACCCTGCCGACTTCACCTTTGTCTGCCCCACAGAACTGGGCGACTTGGCGGACAACTACGAAGTATTCAAGAAGCTGGGGGTTGCGATCTACTCCGTATCCACCGATACCCACTTCACCCACAAGGCGTGGCACGACTCTTCCGACACCATCGGTAAAATCCAATACCCGATGATCGGAGATCCCACCGGCACCATCACTCGCAACTTCGGCGTGATGATCGAGGAAGAAGGCATCGCCGACCGTGGCACCTTCGTGATCGACCCTGAAGGACGTATCCAGATTGTCGAGATCACCGCCGGCGGTATCGGTCGCGACGCCAGCGAGCTGCTGCGCAAGATCAAAGCTGCCCAGTACATAGCCGCTCACCCAGGTGAGGTCTGCCCAGCCAAATGGAAGGAAGGTGAAGAAACCCTAGCCCCGTCTCTGGACCTGGTAGGAAAAATTTAAACCTCATACCTCTGGCCCCGCCCAGCAAAAGGTGGGCCACAACAAAATCTGAAATTGTTAGAGAAAGGACACACCGATGTTGGACGCAAACCTGAAAAAACAACTGGACACCTACCTGCAGAATATCGTCAAGCCGATCGAGATTCGTGTGTCCACTAATAGCAGTGAAAAATCCAAAGAACTGGAAACCCTGGTTGACGAAATCTCTGGGCTCTCCAACAAAATTTCCGCCCAACAGAGCCAAGGCAAGCGCACCCCGAGCATGGCGCTTGCCCCCGCAGGAGAAGAGCCCCGCGTAAGCTTCGCCGGTATTCCCCTGGGACATGAATTCACTTCTCTGGTGCTGGCACTGTTACAGGCAGGTGGGCACCCCTCAAAAGCAGCCCCCGAACTGCTGGAGCAGATACGCAACCTGAAAGGTGAGTTCCACTTTGAAACTTACATTTCGCTGTCCTGCCAGAACTGCCCGGATGTGGTACAGGCACTGAACCTGATGGCCACCCTCAATCCAAATATCACTCACGAGATGATTGATGGCGGCCTGTTCCAGGAAGAAGTGGAGAAACGCAACGTTATGGCCGTGCCCGCCATTTACCTGAACGGTGAACATTTCAGCCAGGGCAGAATGACCCTGGAGGAAATCGTCGGCAAACTAGACACCGGTGCCGCCGAACGCAAGGCCGAAGCCCTGAATGAAAAAGCCCCCTACGATCTATTGGTAGTGGGTGGTGGCCCAGCCGGCGCTGCAGCGGCCATTTACGCCGCGCGTAAAGGTATTCGCACCGGCTTGGTTGCAGAGCGCTTTGGGGGTCAGGTTATGGACACCGTAGGTATCGAGAATTTTATCTCCATGCCCTTTACCGAAGGCCCAAAACTCGCAGCCAGCCTGGAACAACATGTTAAAGAGTACGGTGTCGATATTATTACCGACCAACGTGCAGCCAACTTGCAGCGCAATGAAATGGTCGACATCGAACTACAAAGTGGTGCCACACTTTCCAGCCGAACTGTAGTTCTCGCCACCGGTGCCCGCTGGAGAGAACTCGGGGTACCCGGTGAAGCGGAATACCGTACCAGGGGCGTAGCTTACTGCCCGCACTGCGACGGTCCTTTCTTTAAAGGTAAGCGTGTTGCTGTGATCGGCGGTGGTAACTCCGGTATCGAAGCGGCTATCGACTTGGCCGGAATTGTCGAGCACGTCACCGTGCTGGAATTTGCCGACACATTGCGCGCCGATGAAGTACTGCTGCGCAAAGCCAAGCTAATGCATAACATCGACATTATCGCCAATGCACAAACCACAGAGGTGCTCGGCGATGGCGACAAGGTAAACGGCCTAGGTTACACCGACCGCGCCACTGGCGAGAGTATAAAACTCGAACTGGCAGGAGTTTTCGTACAAATCGGTTTGGTACCAAATACTGATTTTCTAAAAGAAACCAATGTAGAGATGAACCGTATGGGTGAGATCATTATCGACGAGCGCGGCGCAACCTCTATCCCCGGCGTCTACGCCGCTGGAGATGCCACCACCGTGCCCTTCAAGCAGATTGTCATCTCTATGGGTGCTGGAGCAACTGCCGCGCTGGGCGCGTTTGACTATTTAATTCGCTCTTCAGTGGAGTGATAGGTGCGGTCAATAAAGGTCGGTCTTTGGGCGGCCTTTATTATCATCAATACTTCGGGAAGTTATATGCAGCTATAGCCCCGTAGTCACTGTATCGCTCGCAAATATTGGCAATTTTTCACATCTCAGGTCCAATTCTAACTCGTTAAAAAATCTGTCCATGAGATGCCGGTTAAACTTGCGGCGCTTCCAGCTGGCAATTGAAATAACCGTCGCCTCATCCGTTTGCTTCGCTTTTTTATCTTCAATTTTTAGTCAATTTAGGGCCGTTAATGATGCATTGTCATGCATATTGATCGCCTCTTCTCGAGTTGACTGGCTGTGGGTTAGATCTGTGTACTGCCTATCACCCCTGAATAAAAATTCTATTTGAAACCTTGACTTGTAGCCGGCAATCAGTGTCATTGCATATGGCTCTGTGTCCGTCGAATACAGCAGTGCATGACTCTCTTTGTCGCCGTTAGTAGACTTCAAGATCACAACGCGAATAACTCTTTTCAAAAAACTTGCATGGAGAGCCTTCGTATAAACTTCAGTCGTATCATTCAGGGCGCCAACATGCTAAAAGCGATTCAAGTCGGCAACCAAGTCAACTTTCCCATCGTATTTTCTGGGGCGTCCAGTACCGCCGAAACTGCCTTCATATAGTCACAGAAAGTTTGCGTCAGCTCGCAACTTGCCAACGATGTGTAACCTTGTTGGAATAATCGCTAAAACGAATTTCAACTTGCTATAGTAGGCATCTGCAGCGTGGGCGGTATTCTTCTTCTACCCAGCCGACTTCACTTTTGTGTGCCCAACCGAGCTGGGCGACCTGGCGGACAACGATGAAGAGTTCAAGAAGTTGGGGGTTGAGATCTACTCAGTATCCACCGACACCCATAAGGCCTGGCACGATTCCTCCGACACTATCGGCAAGATCCAGTATCCGATGATTGGCGACCCCACCGGTACTATCACTCGCAACTTCGGCGTGATGATCGAAGAAGAAGGTATCGCAGACCGAGGCACCTTTGTCATCGACCCGGAAGGCCGTATCCAGATCGTTGAGATCACGGCAGGTAGCATTGGCCGAGATGCCCGCGAACTGCTGCGCAAGATCAAAGCCGCCCAGTACATTGCCGCGCAATCTGCCCGGCCAAGTGGAAGGAAGGTGAAGAGACCTTGGCACCGTCCCTTGATCTGGTAGGTAAGATTTAAGATTCCCCAAGCCCTCACAGGACTGGAACTGGCTTTGCCCACCTCTTGGTGGGCATTGTCTGACGTTAAATTTAAATGATGCAGTCAATACTAACCATCAAAATAGAAACCAGTATCAGCTTCACACATAGGACTATTACAAATAGCCAGGGATCGAGATTGCATTGACTCACGAGCACAACTAAAATTAGCCTGCCCTTTTTTTGATGATACGATCGCAACTATTTAGCAACTCTATTGCCTGTAATGATTCATCTAGAGGAACTTGCGGACATTCTGTTAAACCCGCGGCAATACACCGTTGTACAGCTGCAGCCTCATAGTACAACCCCTCTGAACTCGGAAAATTAAACTCCCCGTCAATGGGTGGTAAGGGGAACTCATGAGTTGTAACTGTATTTTCTGGTTTCCGACGGCTCCCACCATACTTGATTACTGTAACGCAAGTTGGACTATGAGCAGGAGAGTGCACTCGAATCCGCCCTTTTGAACCATAAATGTCCATTTCTTCGGCTCCCTCATACAGAATACTCCAGGTAGCCATTGCAGTTAATGTCTCCTCAAAGCGAGCATGTAATAATCCTGCTCCAACTTGACCAAAGCCATAGCCATCAATAACCCCTGAACACTCGCTATCCTTAATCTTTCCCCCACATATCATCAGAGCTTGATGGACTGGATAAACACCAGCATCAAAGATTCCACCAGTTTTCCAGGTTGGTGAGTCTAAACCTTCATCACGCTTCAAGTCGAAGCTTAAATCTGCCCGGACTTGTCCCACCTCACCAAGCTCACCACTTTTAATCACATTTTTACAATATTCCATTGCAGGAAAAAAACGCATCCACATAGCCTCCATGCAAAAGAGGCCCTTACTCCTTGCAAGGCTCCTGATCATAGAAACCTCATCTACAGAGAGAGCGATCGGTTTTTCTATTAATAAATGCTTTCCAGCATTCAATACTAACTTCGCATGATCAGCATGAAATTCAGTTACCGTTGCTATATAAACGACATCTACCAGAGGATCATTTACCAGCTCTGCATAACTGCCATAGAATTTCTCAGCCCCATGGCGTGATGCAAACGCACGAGCACGATCGGTGTCTCGTGCAGACACAGCATATACTTCAGCTTGCTCCAGATGATTAAGTACCAAGGCAAAATCGTTGGCAATCTTACCACACCCTATAAAACCCCAGCGAAACTCACGATCAACGCTTAAGGGAAGATTATCCAAAGGTGTAACAATAAAACCAGAATCAGACTTATAGGGATTCATAGAATAATTCTCCCTGGGTTCAAGAGCCAACAATCAATTGAAAGAGATAAAAGCCATTTCATTTCATTAAGGATATTATAAATGAGCCAAAAAGCGCTAACTTGATCACAATTAACCTGCAATGAATGTGCGCAAAGACAAATATCTTATATGAAAAATAGACAACATAACCAAAAATTAAGCTCAAATTTTTATGACCACAAATTCACCCACCACAGATAGAGAAATATGATTGTAACTTCCATAAACAGCCCTTAATGACCCTATAAAGCTGGTTAGGAATCGAGATAGTATTTAACCCCCAAAGGCCACTGAAAACCATGTTGAGCAATCCTATGTATCAACTATTAATCGCCAACAAAAACTATTCCTCCTGGTCTTTAATGGTGTGGCTTCTTATGCGACAAATACAAATACCATTTGAGGAGAAACTATTTACCTTTGAGCAACATGACAGCTGGGAGAAATTTAGCAAGAGCTCACCTACCGGGCTGCTACCATGCCTTATAGACGGGGATACTCTGGTTTGGGACTCGCTGGCTATAGTGGAATATTTAGCGGAGGCTTTCCCCACCATATGGCCGAAAAATAAAAATGCAAGAGCCTGGGCCCGCAGTGCAACTTCCGAGATGCATTCAGGTTTTCAATTTTTTAACAGTAAGTCCTTAAGCTGCGCAACACAAGTCAAATTAAAAACCCTATCTGAGAAGTCCAGAAAAGACATTAATCGTATTAATGAACTATGGCAGGAAGGGCTGAACAAATTTGGAGGCCCATTTCTGGCGGGCAGACACTTTACAGCCATGGATGCTTTTTACTCGCCAGTGGCAATTAAAATCAACAACTACGGATTATCTATTGACAAAAAACCCAGACAGTATGTAAATAGAATTCTGGCTTTACCAAATCTAAGACAATGGATTGAGCAAGCATTGCGCGAGCCCTGGCGGGTTCAGGAGTATGAAGAAATTGAAAGACAAGCTGGAATCAGCACTATGGATTTGAGCACCTAGATTATAGAAATATCACCTGCATTCAACTCTGAAGTGCATCACCCTTTAGGCTGCTGCAGCAGCCGTATAT
>NZ_JALBWM010000279.1 GCF_023895975.1 Microbulbifer okhotskensis | reverse complement strand
GCTTCAGCTCCACTACTCCAGGTAGCTAAGGACAATGCTGCAACTGTAATTACACCAACAGGGCCACCCATGAATGCAAAAGCAGATTTCAATCCTGTAGCTGCAACGGTCGCCGCACGAGTCACCACAGTAGTTCGACTAACTACCTGGCCCAATGCATTGGTTTGAACCGTAGCTTTATAGGTTGCTGCATTTAGCAGACCCATCTGAACAATTTGCTTGCTGATAGCCCCAGCGAATTTTCCAGCCAGGATTGCGGCAACTGCAGTGAGTGCGAACTCCATACCGTCCGCAACATCACGTACCGCCACGGCATCAGTAGAAAAGTCCTTGAGAATCGAAGCAAGCCCAGTTATCGAACCTGCTACCGATTGCGAAGCTTCCGAAACGCTATCCAACTGGCCGACTGCCGCTATAGCACTACTCGTAAACTGCTCAATGCTCTGGCCAATGGCAGTGTTCATCAAAGAGGCTTCTTTATCGATGTCTTTAGCCGCCGCCTGGAATGCCTTCACCAAAGTTTCTGCACTCAGCTCCCCATCTGCTGCCATCTCCCTGAGCTTGCCATTGGCTGCCCCTGCTGCGTCGCTGGTCAGGCCAAGATAATCGACCAACGCTTTCTGCAAGCGTGGAGCATTCTCCATAACGGAGTTAAATTCATCCCCACGAAGAACCCCAGAAGCAAGACCCTGAGCCAACTGACGCAAGGCCCCTGCGCTTTCCTGGGCGGATGCACCAGACACCAACATGGCTTGGCTAATCGTCTTGGTGACCGCCAGAATATCTTCCTGGCTTTCGAATAGGTGGTCTCCCGATTGCGCCAAGCGCTGATACAAAACAGCCGTAGAATCCAGTGAGCCCCGCGTATCGAATGCGATTTCAACCAGGCTCTGTTGAACATCGACAAGCTCTTGAGTGCTGTCGGTCACCAGCCGCAAACGGTTAGTTAGATTGGTCCAAGTATCTGTGTACTGAACAATCTCCCGAATGGATAGAGCAGCACCCACAGCGGTGAGAGCGCCGGCTAGCAAGTTGCTACTCGTAGCCATAGTTTGGATGCGGCCGCTGGTTTCATCACTGCTGCGTCCAAGGCTTTCCACGGTCCGCTCAGCCTTTGCGCCAGAGCGCTCCATAGCATCCAGCTTCCGCCGTGCAGCATCAGGCCCCTCGGCTTCTACACGGATACCCAGGCGGGCAATTTGATCAATCGGCATTTTGTAAAGACCAATAATTAATATCGAGAGCGCGGATCACGGAAACCTCCCACGCGGACACATTGCGGCGCGTAAGCTGGCTCCAGTTCTGGATCTCGGTGAAGGTGAGCGGTTCGGTTCCGCGAATTTCGCGGTAGTAGTGGAAGAGGTAAATCAGTCCCTCTGGAGGCTGTTTAGTCTTAAGCTCCGGGGGAGTTATACCGGTTGTTTTTTGGACTTGCTGGAGCTG
>NZ_JALBWM010000278.1 GCF_023895975.1 Microbulbifer okhotskensis | reverse complement strand
GACAAGATAATTACAGCCACCATTTAAGCTGATTTATATGGGACAGCCCTGGGGGGGGGCTGGATGGAGATTTCTGGGACATCGAAATTATTTAGACTTCAACTCACTAAATGCTAAGTACTTCGCATTTTTGTTGTTTCAGATACTGTTACATTTGAAGCTCAAAATGATCTGGCTTTATTAACGTTAAAGGATACAGTTATGGAGTGGGCATTTACTTTGGAAGGACAACCTTCGAACGAAACAATTTTTGTAAGAGTTCCTGATGGCACTACTCCTCCGAATATTGGAGAGAAGGTCACTGCAGACGGAATGTTATCGGGAGTTTATTATGTTAAAGAAAGGGAGTTTATGGCTTCATTTCCAGATGAGAATGCTGGAAATTTAAAATTCGGTTGGACATTTGTGCTTAAATCTAAACCGTAAAGCTAAGACTGGGAGATCTTTTCCTGTTGGTTGCGAAGAGTGTTAACTATCGGAGTGGCAGGATATCCTTTTATCTTTAAGAGCTTGTACTCATCCTTCGGTGGCTTGCAGTAGTGTATCGTGCTGAGTTTAGTTGGGGAGGGGTATCAGTTTTTGCAAATTCGGATGTTACCCAAGGAAGGGATATGAGAGACTTTGTAGTTCAAAAATTTCATCATTTTGAAGAGAGTGATTTTATCCCAGGTGAAAGTCTGAAGGAGGCAATTACCATATTTTTTGCTTGGGCAGTGCCAGCTTTTCTGTTTGTCCTTTGGGTAAATAAATTTTATCCAGAAGTCGAATTTTATCATGCTGCAATTGGGGAGGGCATTGGCCCAAATCTTTGGAATGCGATCGGAGCCTTCGGCATGTTTTCATTCGCGGTGGCAGTTATGCTTCCCCAGTTTTCCACTCCCACTTTAGTTTCAAGGCAGATACTGTCAAACACATATGCAATTGGTTGTCTTACGTTCGGGCTATTGCTTGGTCAATGGTTCACACTTCTATCGACGGATAGCTTGATTTGGTGGCAACGTGGTCTATTTGGTATTACTTCCGGCTTCATACTGGTTGTAGTTTTCTTGCTTAACCTGTTTGTTTGGTATTTGAGTTTTTTGCTTAAAGATGATGCTGGCAAGAAATCGGTTTTTTTGAGAAGGATGGAGCAATTGTATTGGCTATTTAGAATACCATTAAGCTTATCCTTTGCGGCTTTAATGATTGTGATTTTTCTATCTGAAAGATGAGTTTCGATGTGCTTCGCCGTATTTGTCTGACTCATTTATCTCTAGCGCGATCTCTAACTGTCCTCTAGTTCGTAGCTCTATCTATTTCCTGATATGATTAGATGCTCACCTTGATTTGAGTGGTCTATGTAGTCTGGAGTGTTTAAATGGTACCGCTGTTTTTCTTGGCACGTTACTGGGGGGCACCCCAGGGCTGTCCCATATAAATCAGCTTAAATCGTGACTGTAATTATCTTGTCTA
>NZ_JALBWM010000277.1 GCF_023895975.1 Microbulbifer okhotskensis | reverse complement strand
CCGGTATAGAGTATGGGGGCATGAGCAGTTACACAATTTAAATTACAGCCTCTTTAAGCTGATTTATATGGGACAGCCCTGGCTGGCACCCCTCTTCGTAAAAGACGAAATAAGAACCAGTCAAAGTATTCCGAATAAATATTTTATTAAAATCATAATTAGATTGATTAATGATATTTTATATCATGCCTCACTGAGGTATTAGGGGCAGACAAAATTATTTTCCCGCCGCCGCCAAATGAAGCATGACGAAGGATACCACCATGAATACCTTTCCATTAAAATCAACGCTACGCATAACAATCACCATTGCCCTGACAGCATCCGGGTTTGCTCTGACGAACCAAGTTCTTGCAGTAGAATGTGGCGACGTTATCACAGCCCCAGCCACACTAAATCAAAATCTCATTTGTGAATTAACCGAAGATAGTCCCTACGGCCTAACCATCATTGGGCCAACGGGAAATCTCACCATGATTGACGGGGGCGGAGTAACCTGCGATAACTCAAGTGGCGACGGTATAGGCGGAATACTATTAGAGGGTTTTTCAGGGCTCGTTACAGGCGGAGAAATTATCAAATGCCTTAACGGGATCATAGTGGCGGGGGATGGTTTTCATTCGGTGTTAGATGCTCAAATATCAGATACAGGGAGAGATGCCATCCTCATCAACAGCCATAATAACACTATTACCGGAAACCATATTATCGGGACTGAATTTGATGAC
Organism: Microbulbifer okhotskensis; assembly: GCF_023895975.1. Classification (GTDB taxonomy): domain Bacteria; phylum Pseudomonadota; class Gammaproteobacteria; order Pseudomonadales; family Cellvibrionaceae; genus Microbulbifer; species Microbulbifer okhotskensis. The sequence continues at coordinate 728 of NZ_JALBWM010000277.1, read as the reverse complement.
GGAATTGACGTAAAGGGGTCTAATAATTTCATCAGCCAAAATAAAATAGAAGCGAGCAATGATGAGGGTATACTAATAGATGCAGGAGCAGACTTTAATTTTATTCTGTTAAATTGGATAAAAGGAAGTATTGATGGAGATGACGGAATAGATATTAAAGGAAACTATACCACAGTAAGCCAAAATCATGTCACCCAGAGTTACGATAATGGGATTTCATTGTCAGAAAATGTTGAGAATTCATTGGTCGTTCAAAACACTGTTTCTGGAAACGGTATCGGCGGCCTACTTGATTCAGCAGGGATAAATATCACTGGATTTAACAACATTAACAACAGCATTATTGGAAATTCAGCACTAAACAATAGTGCTTTTGATTTAAAAGATTCTTCTGACCCTACCTGCACTGGGGTCAACACATGGGAAGGCAACCTATTTACCACATCAGACCCCGCATGCCTGGATTAGAGAACCTGATAACACCTCCATGTTATTTGTGAACTGTAGGGAGTTCTATATTCAAGCCGTGATAGCTCAGGTGAATGGGCTCAGGTTTGTCTTTGCATATTTTTTGCGAAAATCGACACCTCTTAGATTTAACCCCGACCAACCTCACTCACAAACTCGGTGGATATAGAATTCTCAAAAAAACAAATAATACTCGACATACCTGATTCAACACTTCGGACAGTTTCATACAGCTATAGCCCCATAGTCACTGTACTGCT
>NZ_JALBWM010000276.1 GCF_023895975.1 Microbulbifer okhotskensis | reverse complement strand
CTATTCTAGGTCTATTCTGTTCGTTTTTACACCGATTTATATGGGACAGCCCTGGCGCTGAGTAGTATGAAAGCATCCCATTACTTGTTAGTTTACGTAGAGCGCTGCTCACTCATACTGAAGAACTGTTCGAAGTATTAATTTAATCCTTATTGCTAAAAGAGACCCAGTATTTGTTCATTAAACAGCGGGGTCACCAAGTAAGGACAACTTTCTATTTAAAATTTTTTATGGGAATTTTTTTAAGCCGAAGAGAACTATGGCTCTGCTCAACGGCAGACTCAACATATCCCACCAATTGCTGGTCAATATTCTAAGTGATTATTCATCCTGACCAACTTCCTCAATATCAGTCACTACCTCATGCTATTAAAGTGATTGCCTACAAGACCTACTACCAATATTCATCGACCTCAGCCTCCAGCTAATAGACCACCCCGACCAAATGGTATGAAAAAGTCACATGCCCAATATTTGAGTGCTTGCGTCCGCAGTGCCTTGACTGACTTCAGTCAGCGTAATGACCGTACCGTCACAAACAAATTCACCCTGCGAAATAAATAAATACCAGTGCATCTAAAAATGGGGCAAAGTGAGTCCAATTCTAACAACCTCCAAACAGGCTAGAGCTTAAATCGGTTCACATGTACCATTTGCTGTGAGTTTTGCTCTCGCAGTACTGGTTTCTTGTGCAAACCTTAGCCAATTTAGTGAGAAAAAATATGCGAACACTTGGGAATTTTTTGTGGTTTATTCTAGGCGGTGTCTTTATGGGACTCTGCTGGTGGTTTTTCTCTCTGATCGCATTTGTTAGCATCATTGGTATTCCCTGGGGAAGAGCCTGTTTTGTTATTGGCAAGTTCTCTTTTTTTCCATTTGGTCGAGAGGCGATCTCCCGTCAAGAACTCACTTACCGTAACGATATTGGTACCAGCGCTTTTGGATTGCTAGGAAATATTATCTGGTTCCTGCTTGCAGGAATATGGTTAACTATCGGCCACCTTTTACATGCCATTGCCTGCTTTATTACTATTATCGGTATTCCCTTTGGTATACAGCATTTGAAGCTAGCAGCTATCTCACTTTCACCAATCGGGAAAACCATTGTTAGCAAAGAAGTGGCATATTCAGCTAAAAAGCGCAATGCAGACATCGAAGTTACAAGATTAAGAGGCGGAACTTAATCAGAGAAGGGGTATAAATGCAGTAATGCTACTGCTGTGCCAAAAAGGGGCTATACACCAAATAGCCCCTTTTATTGCTACCAACAAAAAATCTTTTTCCGCCTATCAAACTCAAATTCTTAATTGTATTATTAGCAAATATATAACTTTGTAACACTCAACGCATAGATCAATAATTTCTGGTAAACTCAGAATTATCTATTTACGTAAGTTTAGATAATCTATCAACACTTCGGACAGTTTCATACAGCTATAGCCCCATAGTCACTGTACTG
>NZ_JALBWM010000275.1 GCF_023895975.1 Microbulbifer okhotskensis | reverse complement strand
CCCTACGCGCAACACTCGATACGGATGGCTGGTTAGGCCTTGCCCGACAGGGACTTTCACCCTGCAAGAAGCATCAAGCTTAGCTTGACGCACTAACGATCAAATCTGGCTAATGGAATGGGATAATAAAGCTCTCAGTGAAAAGCCGGCTGCTTATGTGGTGAATAAGATACACGGTGGAGGCCATGCCGGTGCCCAGGAGCTTATCTATGTCGAAGATGATAGCCAGGGTCGCACCAGCTATGCTTTCTCCGTCACAGCTCGCGTTTTTGACGGCAGTTATGGTGGCTCCCACTATTCTGCGGGAATGACCGTTATCGATCGTGATAACTGGTCCCTGAACATGAGCGGAAGCAATAATCGTGGTTGGTACTGGCTCTGCGGTTATGGCCACGTGCTGAATATCCGGGCATTCTATAACCCTGGCAATGAAAAATATGGAGCAATTTGTACCAGCGATGGCGGAAAATATAATCAGTCTCGCGGATTAAATACGATTGCCATCAAGATGGAGGACACATCCTCTACGAGTAGTTTTGAAGGCAACTACAATTATCTTGTACCTTCCGACAACGCGTTTTTCTCAAATGGTGGTGGCCACACTGTAGTTCCAGTAGATGAGAACACCAACCTGTCTCTTATCGTATCCCCCAAATACATTGATGACGCGGAAATGAATCGCTTCCTGCAAAGCGAATACGGCATAGATACAAGTAGTGGCGGTCCCTTTGACAAGCAATGCTCAGATAATACCAACTGCTCTTTCTCTTATATGTCGAGCAGCAGCAATCCAACCATTTCCAGGCAAGGCCTGCGCAGTGGTGACGCTCTGAACTCCTCCTCGTTAACCCGTATTGGTATTGCCAAAGTGGATGGTAACGGAAGTATCGAAGGCGAAGGGTTCAAATGGTTGGTAGAAGAGCCTGACTGTCAAATCAGCGACCCGCAACTTATCGACTTGAAAAATGGCCGCTACCTGTTTGGTTACGCTCAATTCCAATGTATCTCTGATAACCTGTCATACAATCGCAGCTCTGCTAAAAATGGTGCAATGCGTATGCTGGTCCCTAAAGCGTACTATGTGATGGAAATTGACGCAGAACTTAACGTATTGCAAGGCCCAGTCAAACTGACAAAGTATGGCTGGGGCGGCCTTGATGAACCCGTTTTCCTTGGCAACGGTAAAGTGGCTTGGTCTTACATCAAAAACCCCACCTATGATAATTACGGAGGTGGCAAGCAAAATGTATGGCAAGCGATGATTTACCACTCAAATAGTGCCAACTAACTGAGTAGCAGTAACTCACGTTCAACTCAATAAAATGGAGAGCCCTGCTCTCCATTTTTTATAGGGAAGTCCGTTTTCCTTGGCTCATCGAGGTAGTGTTCAGAATTCTGTGTCACCTCTTTACTATTAGCAAAAAAGAGATGACCCATGACCAAACCCACTTTCGATATGG
>NZ_JALBWM010000274.1 GCF_023895975.1 Microbulbifer okhotskensis | reverse complement strand
TATCTGGCCGTGGTTCCTACCTATTTCGCCCCCTAAAACTGTCCGAAGTATTGAACCATTGAGAGTGGAAGTATTGTGTCAAGGGTTTGCATACTTACATCAGCGCCCCCCCCTTTTTGCGCGCCCGAGTAGAAAGAGGGGAACGGCTTCTCTGGATCTGTGATGTCAATTTCAAGGATATACCTCTTCAAATAGTGGCAGCTCATACTAAACTGAACTTTGAGAGCGAGTATTTAGTTCACGGAATGAAATATCTGGATAGTGAGAAGCATGCCTATAGTCTCACTTTTTATACAGACAGAAATGGGATTGTTGAGTGGATTGTCGTTGACAGTATTCATGCCATATTGGATGCTAGGTCTGTAATGACACTATTCTTGAGCCTGGATAGGTTTGTCCGCTCTAAGGGAGAAAGGATCGATTTTCATTCACTTCCTCTGCTGAATAGTATAGTGAGTCGCCTGGATGCAGCGGGATTTTTTGGGGAGGGGAAGTTTGAATACAAGAATATGGGATCTTTTTATTGGTTGACAGAGAAAGATGTTGCTCCATCTGAGCGTAGAGCCTGTGCTACATCATACTTGATGCCCTTAAGAAATATTCAGCTGTTAGTGCAGCTTGCCAAAAACATCAGATAAAGCGGACTGCGATATATTGTGCTATAGCGATACTTGCAGTCAGAGCTATATCTGTTAATAAAAATGTGTCAGAAATTATTTTGGTGTTGGATGCAGGGGGTTTATATGAACCCCAATTCCACTAGATGATATGGGTTAATTTTCCGAAACTACCAGTTTAAATGTTCCACTAAATGTTGACTCAATGGGTGCGATAGAGCTGGCCAAGCTCTTTCAAGATCAAATTTAGTCAGTTCTAATTAGGCAGATTCCATTAACGAAAAATTTAAGCGCTGACTATAAGGTAGAAAACATAGTCTATATGGCAGTTGAAATGACAGAGCAAAAAGGGTTTTTCCCGGCTGGAATTTGTATTTCTAATGTGGGTGATATAAGCCAGTTGGCCGATGAAATGAGATATTTTGAAATTGAGAAAGGGATGGTTACCCATAACTGATGGGATAAACCCCTTTATGATAATTACTTATACCACCTGCCGGAATACTGTTTATGCATTTGGTTATTGTGAACCTTTAATTGGTCGAAAAAACGTTTCTTTATATATTCAAGAGTATATGGAAATAGTGGATCATCTTATATTTGAGAGATGATTTTTGCTTTTTCAGTTTGGAATAAACTGGAGATATACGTTTGTTTCGCTGAGATTGTTATCTTGAGTAAGAGGGCGTACTCTTATATGGGTGCCTAAGCTGGTTACAGATTGATCATCGTTGATGAATGTTTTGGGCTTTCAATTGTAAACAAAAGTCCCTCTTAAGATAAAAATCATTAGTAACTATTCAGCACTAACCTCAAAAAATTTGAATTTTTCCAATAAAAACCTAGG
>NZ_JALBWM010000273.1 GCF_023895975.1 Microbulbifer okhotskensis | reverse complement strand
TAGACAAGATAATTACAGCCACGATTTAAGCTGATTTATATGGGACAGCCCTGGCCTAAAGGGTGATGCACTTCAGAGTTGAATACAGGAAAAATGACATATGGATATCCAGTGGAAAATATAACACGACGACTCACCAAATTTTTTATGCTTACTTTGAACATTGTTAGTCTTAGCGCCTATGCAGAGTCGGTAAGCGATACAAAACCGGCACAAGTTATGTTCTTTGGTAGCTTTCACTTTAGCAATCCCGGTAATGACATAGTCAAAATGAAAACCATTGATATTCATACTGAGGAAAACCAGCGATATTTGGAGGATCTATCGTCGCAGATTGCCGTTGATGCACCAACACATGTCCTGCTGGAGTGCTCTAAAGAGAGCGAGAATAAGATTAACCAAAACTATAAAAAATATACCAAAGGTGAGTACACACTAAAAACAGGTGAAACTGAGCAGCTGGGATTCAGGATAGCCCAGAAAGCTGGCCTATCAAAAGTAGTTTGCTATGATGCGGACCAAGACCTCCCCTATGGAGAACTTTTAGCGTATCTTGAAAAACATTCACCCGAGCGGAAGAAGTTACTTGATGAAAACTTTGAGGCATGGGGAAAACGCTTTAGTGATATGCATGCTTCGTTGAGCTTGGGCCAAGTTCTTGACAAGCACAATGACCCCATCGAAGACAAAATAAATGTGGGCTCTTATATACTACTTAATGATATCGGCCAGGGTGATAATTTTATCGGTGCCGACCTTTCTAGCAAGTGGTGGTCCAGAAATTTCCGTATGTATGCCAATATCCAAGCCGTCGCCCAACCGGGTACAAAAGTGTTTGTCCTTGGTGGGCAAGGACATAGTTCTATGATGAGACCCATGCTAGAGCTGGATAACAAGCGTGAAACCTGGGATGTTCGCCGCTACTTCTAACGAAGATTCAAATCGAAAATCAGCCCCTTAGGAGGGAGAGCCTTGTCGTTGGATTTATAGATAGAGTTGAACTTTATATCCATCCCAGTACAGGGCGCTATGAATATCTATACGACCTTTTTATTCGGGCTGTTACTTGTCCTAATACAATCATTTTTGACTAACATCTCTGAAGAGATGCAGGTATCCTCAGGGAGGCTTGAGTTGTTGCCTTCACTGACATGAGAAGGGTTTCTCGAGCGCTCGGTTCGAGTATGGCTGCCCGATAGCTACCCAGTACAATAGCCCTACACCATTCTCTATATGCACGATGGGCAGATATTATTCGACAGTAATACCAATTGGAATGGCTGGGAATGAGGCTGGGAATGAGGCATGGATGAAATCGCTTCCCGATTAATGTCAGAAAGGAAAGTGCGCCCCTTAATTGTGGTAGCTATCGATAACGTCAATACACTTCGACATGGGGATTACTTCCCGCAAAAAGCCCAAATATTTCTCTCGGGAGAGAGGGTGTTCAAAACTCTGTGTCAGCTAAACGGTTTATAGGCTGATGTATTTC
>NZ_JALBWM010000272.1 GCF_023895975.1 Microbulbifer okhotskensis | reverse complement strand
CGAGCAGTACAGTGACTATGGGGCTATAGCTGCATGAAACTGTCCGAAGTGTTGCTAGTAATAGACCGCCAAAATACCGATTTAGATTTTTCAGCACTAGATCCAGATTAGTACAATTACGGCGCAACAATTTCTACAACCGTGCAGTATCGAAAAACCCTTTTATTTTTCCTGTTTATATTAATAATTTTGGCAACCATACTGACTCAAGAGGACAACGGGGGAAGCCAATAAACCCTATAGCAGCTATGCTTGTTACACTTTAATCTGACTCCCTAACAGCATGGATAGCGAGCAACAATAAGGCGGCTTCTACAAAGAGTGGATTTGTCACGCTCGAAAAAGCAGATAATTTTTCTTGAGATTACCAGCAAGCACCTCAAAAGGTAGTTTCATCCCTATATAGAAATCACCTTCAGGGCTTAATATTCGAAAATATCTTGATACAGTTGACCCACTTTAATTGCCAAACCTTATGATGGAAAAAAATCAGCGCCATGGAATACAATGATAAAAATCAGCAAATATAGGGGATGCTTTAAAGGCCTCGCTGTTGGAGATTCGTTTGGTGCGCCTTATGAAGGTGGACTTTTAGAGAGGCAACTATGGAAATTTATCGGAAAAACAAAACAAGGTAAAAGACGCTACACCGATGATACACAAATGTCCATAGATATAGCGGCCTCGTTTCTTGAATATGAATCTTATAACCAGGAGCACTTAGCGAAGAGATTTGCTCAAAGTTATCAGTGGACAAGGGGCTATGGAGCCAGCGCGGCAAAGTTACTCAAGGGCGTGAGAAGTGGAAAGCGCTGGCAAGATTTAAATCGTATAAAATTCAAGCAGGGCTCTGTTGACAATGGCGCAGCGATGAGGGCCCCCATTATCGCTCTGAGCCACCCGAGAAATGACACTACTTTAAAGAAGGCTGTGCAACTTGTATCTGAAATCACACATGCGCATCCAACTGCTATTGAAGGGGCATATATTATTGCGGTGGTTATTTGTGAAGCCCTTAGGGACCGATCAAATAAAGAGATATTTAATGTATTAGAAAGCTGTTGTCAATCTGACATCTATCGAACCAAACTGGCAAAATGTAAAACCCTTCTTTTCTTTCATCAAGTGCCCCATATACAGTGCATAAAAAAAGACCTAGGCAATGGAGTTACTGCTGTTGAGTCTTGTGTTACAGCCATTTATTTCGGCCTTCAATATAGAAACTCCTCCCTGACATCTCTGTTAGCCAATATATTTACTCTGGGTGGAGATACAGATACCATTGCTGCAATGGCGGCCAGTATATGGGGATCCTTAAACGGGGAGGGGGGGATGACCAACCTAGCTCAGCAGGTTGAGAATATAGAATATATAGATGAGCTTTCTGAAAAATTATACTACAGTCACTATCAATACGATCATATGTTACAACCTGCATAATTTTTTATTATTTAGATCTCAGCACATGACCACCTGCATTCAACTCTGAAGTGCATCACCCTTTAGGCTGCTGCAGCAGCCGT
>NZ_JALBWM010000271.1 GCF_023895975.1 Microbulbifer okhotskensis | reverse complement strand
GAGCGGTACAGTGACTATGGGGCTATAGCTGCATGAAACTGTCCGAAGTGTTGACATCTAAAAAATGGGGAGAAAGCAATTGCAGGCGCTCCCAGCCTCCCCTTAAATAACAGCACATTGGGGTACATCCCTCAGCACTTTCTACAGTATGCGCATACAAGAGAAACAATAGAAGAACTTCTGCTGGATATTCACTATGATGAACAGTACCCAATATTTGTCTGTGAAGACAAATCGGGAGTCTATATTCAAATCGGCATTATCAGTTACGATAACTATATCCCGTTAATAGAACAATCTTCCCAGAAAATTGTTTATGGCAGAAAGTGGCGAGTAGAGGCCGATTTGCCAACCTCTGAAATTATTCAAACTGTCTTTCTAGCACTACAAAAGGCCCGTGAACACGAAGTGCGAGAGCGTCTCAAGCTATCTCTAGGGCCTGCGAATAGCACTCCGTTCAACACTCATCAAGACCTACCATTGATGGCCGAACTCTCAAAAGAATTAACGTTATCAATAATGGCCAATACAGAGACTAATAGCATTGAACAGGTTAACCATTGGCTAGAGGGTATATCCTACGACGCCGCGAGGTTTACAAATGCAAATGTGAACGCACTCAGCTACAGTGGATACTATATTGAGGTTTCTATAGACAAGAGCCCTACGACGCGACTGCCAGAACTAGACAGCCAAACTATAATATTTTCGACCCCACATCTGGATCGCAATACAATATATCATCGCCTAATGGAGGCGATGGTTAACTTGAGCAACCGCCATGTTGCTGAAAATTTCACCTATAAAGGTTTTGCTCGATTTAGTATTAATCTTGACCTCCTAGCAACTGGCAGGCTCTCTTTAGCCAGTCGAAGTTCATCCCAAATGGAAAATAGCACTGAATTTTCGAGGGAATTTAGCAGAATGAATGATGAAGTAGATTCAAATCGGGTACCGGCAATCTCAAAGGGAGAGCTGGGCCTAAACCTGATACGACAACTGCTATCATTTCTCCCTCTAAATGGTTTCCTTCCCAAGTAATCCAGATAAATTACAGTTAATTATTAGTCTAGATAGGAATCATCGTAAGTTAGCACGGCTAAATACAAAGTCCAAATTTAGCTTTTCCTTCGAGAAATAATGCACGCTACTGCGACCGTTTGCTAAACGGGAGAAGTAACAATATAACTCTATACAGCTTTGGACTTGACCTAAGCCGGCAAACTCACTACCAGGTGCGGGCTACTATCACTCCGACAGAGTGTCAGGGGTATGGTGGCCACGAAACCATCGCATACCGCTGATTTAATATAAGATTCCCACAACATACCGTACACTGGTTTGTTCAATTTTATTGAGTAGGATCACCATCCTCATTCAGCCAATCGCGGACACCTGTACTCGTAGTACACGGCCTGGAAAACTAATTTAACCCACCATTAAGTGGCCAAGGAGTTATAACCGAATCTGGTGTTTGAGGGTTTGAAAGAAAGTAGCGTATATGGTTGATTTGTTGTTGCCAAACAAAGCCAACCAGGAATACGCCGCTATGGACAA
>NZ_JALBWM010000270.1 GCF_023895975.1 Microbulbifer okhotskensis | reverse complement strand
AACGGTACAGTGACTACGGGGCTATAGCTGCATGAAACTGTCCGAAGTGTTGTTGTTTGAAATGGAGGAGAATCTACAACTTTTGAATGGCGCTTGACTGAACACTTAATAAAAAAACTCAGTAAACGAATATAAATCAGAAAAAATATAGAAGTTCCAGAAGATAAAATTATTTGGATTAAAAGCTGTAGAGTATTACTTCATAGAGCTGATGAACAACAGTTCGGAGATCATACCGGATGTCCTCTCTACTGATACCCACGGGTCAATCACGTCAACTTGGCTCTGCTGGATTTGTTCGGGTACAGCTTTGCCCTGTGTTACGCGCGGATTGGTCGAGTCATCAATGAGATGCTCGATGTAAAGGAAGATAAAGATCAGAAAATTCAGCTGCAGCTGAAAAAAACCATCAATGCCAAACGTATCATGCAGCACTGGGACACCATCCAACGGATCGCAGTGTCTCTCAAGGAGCGAAAACGACACAGGCCACGCTGGTTCGTAAACTCTCCGGGCACAAGAAAAACCATCCCTTGCTGGAGGCCCTAACAGAGTACAACCGCTTAGTAAAAGCCAATTACTTGTTGAACTACATCGGTGATGCCAGCCTGCGTAACTACGTTCAGCGAGCACTTAATCGGGGGGAGGCCTATCACCAACTGCGTCGAGCAATCAGCAGCGTAAATGGGGATCAGTTCCGGGGCAGCTCTGATGAAGAAATCCAACTATGGGACGAATGCACACGCCTGGTCACCAACGCCGTTATTTACTTCAATTCCAGCATGCTCAGCCAACTGCTGACAAGCTTCGAATATCAGAATGACGATAAACGAATACAGATTGTCAATCAGGCTTCTCCAGTGGCCTGGTATAACATCAACTTAAAGGGTATCTATACCTTCGAATTGAGTGAAAAACTACCGGATCTGGAGGAGCTGATGCGCACTATCGAAGGATGTTTACCGGTTCTGGGAAAGTAATACTCCCTGGGAAGCCACGGACGACAGGGCTTTCAGAGACTTTTGTCGTTTTTGGACGGAAAATCCCTAGTTCCCCATTTTTATAGGTTTCCGGTCGGGTCTAGGTCAAAAAGGGTGCGGTTAATTTCGGTGGGGAAAGCGAGAGTGCCAGCGAACAAGTGGAGTCCAGACTGTCGCGCTGCAGCTGTTTGTTATCCCCAGAACTTCCACCAGAGTTTTTTCTTGGGGATTTGTAAGTCTACACTACCAATTGGTGTACCTGGCTCCAAACTTTGAGTTTGCTCTACCATTTGACCAAAGATGCTAAAGTGAACCTCAATGTCACAGGGGGCAATATTGTCAATAGATCCCTCGCCACCGAATATAGGAAGAATTTTAAAGCTATATAACTGGCCCTCTCCAAGAGCCATTTCACTTTCTCTAAAGGAGGATATGACATGGGGGACAAATTCATCGTAAATAAACTGTGGATCTTTAAGGAGTGCTTGAAACTCATCAACTGAGCTGCAGATCTCTCTCAAAGCCCCAGATCCTACGCTTAGGTGAAAAATCTTGAGGGTGTTCAAAACTCTGTGTCAGCTAAACGGTTTATAGGCTGATGTATTTCT
>NZ_JALBWM010000026.1 GCF_023895975.1 Microbulbifer okhotskensis | reverse complement strand
TTTAGAAAAGATATGAGCATTAAAAGGCTTCGGAAAAAAGCCGGCTGGGATAGTGAAACTTTAGACAAGATAATTACAGTCACCATTTAAGCTGATTTATATGGGACAGCCCTGGGGGGGGAATAAGTTAAACTATTTGCCTGTTTCCACAGTGAATAAGTTTGAAGCAGAAATAGACTATGACTTGACGGGTCCTTCAACTTCCTATCGTCATACCGGCGAAAGCCGGTATCCAGAATCCAACGCTAAAAACTAGCTATAAATACCCTGTAAAAACCACTCTTCTGAGGTAAGGTCCTGAAAAACCCAGTAGAGCTCACCCCTCTTATTTTTTGCAATATAGTAATCTCGTCCGTGGCGGCCGTGTTGCCACCAGTAGCCGTCGATGCGTTCCGGGCCTTGTAACAGTTGGAGTTCCCCTCGATAAAATAACTTGTGCTCACTGCTGTCCAATTTGCTAGGGCGAGACAGCAGCCAATTGGGGCGCAGAGCTTTAATGGGTTTTATTTTCCGGCCATTGGAATTGCTTTGTATTAGCAGGGCGTTTGCACTTTGCCAGGCTTGTTCCGGTAAGTAACTTTCCTTTAGCGCAACCCCGGAGACAGCCTGATGACCAAGGCGGGCTTTTAGTTTGTTTATCAGTTGTTGTTTGCGCTGAATCTGGCTGCCTTCACCCAATAAATCCTCATCCAATAAGCCTTGCTCCAATGTCATCAAGTGATCGCAACTTAAACACACGGATTGTACTGGCTGATCCAGTGTTAATCGTTCCAACTGGAGTTTTGTCAGGACAAGCAGGCGCTGGGATTCCAGTTGTGGAGTCGATATTTCTACGGTTATCGCCTGGGTTTTATTCTGGCCAAAGTTCAATTGCCATTGGAGTCGTTGAGTGTAGAGCTGACGCCGTTGTAGTTGTGCGCAAAGCTCTCTCAACAAGCGCCCCATTGGGAATAACAATTGTTCGCTGTTATCCAGGGGGCTGGGAGAAAATAATTCGCTGTGGAATTGGGCGGGTGGCTGATAGCTGGAGACGGGGTCCTGGCGGCTGCCATTGAGCCGCGCGAGGTAGTCTACAAAGGGGCGGCCAAAGCGGGCGCCGACTTCCGATAAGGGGATAGCGAGCAACTGGCTGACTCTTTTGATACCGCAAGTGTAGAGCTTGGCAAGGGTTTTATGGTCGCAGTCGAGCAGTTTGCTCGGGGTAAAGCTGATCCACTGTTTCCATTGCTGAGGGGCTGGCGCTGTGTGTGTCTGCGCAAGCCATTGGCGGTGCTCCGGGAGTTGGCTCAGCAGGCGTGCAGCGCTGGGGTTGTGGCCAAGACCCATAATGCTGTCGACCCCCATATGCTCAAGTTCGTTATTCAGTTGATCTATCAGTGCTCTGAGCCCACCGTTGGCTTTCAGGCAGCCGCTCAACTCCAGGTAAAGATGGGCCGGAGTGCTTTCTCCGTTGTTCATAGGCCCCACCGTCTGAGGTGAAACGACAGGTGTGAAGCTGTAGCCCCATTGGGCCAATTGTTGCAGCTGCTGTTGCTCCCGCTGTGGGTCTCGCGCTAATAGTCGCAAGTCTGCACAAAGGGCGCAGGCGGTGGCGATACTGAGCCCGGTTTCAACGCCACGCTGGCTTGCAGCGGGGTCGCTTTCTACGATTAATTGCTTTTCAACGACAGCTTGGGGCGCAGTTTCTCCCCCCTGGGGTTGTGCGCGGGTTAGCACTTCCAGCGGGAGTTTGGGGAATTGAATACAGAGCCAGAGCATGGTCTTCTCCACCGGTGTCTGTCAGTGCAGGGGCTGGTCTCGATGGACCAGTCTTGCGGTTCTAGCCAGGTAGAGGTGTTGGCCACTGGGGCCGCCCAGTTGCTTTAGGAGATTTAACGCCAGTTGCTCTCCAGCGGATTCGAGCTTTAGGCGCAGGCTGGCGGGTGAAGGGTTGGTAGACTCGCTCTGCGGACGGAAGTGAAAGTGCAGGCAGTCGCCGGTGCGGGCGGCGACTTGTAGTCGGCGCAGGTCTTTATGGTTGGGGATCTGGCGGTCCTGCCAGCTGAGCAGGGCACCACAGCTGCCGGATTGCAGGGACTGCTCTATCGCCCAGAGCCTATCCTTGGGCCCGCGCGGGTGCAGTATCAATAGATTTTCCAGGCGGATACCGCTGTTGGCTAGCGCTGGAGCGTAGGGAATATGGGGGGGATTGATCAAAATCACCGTCTGTTGGTGCTGAGTGAGTTCGGCCAACGCCGGCAGTAGCAGCGTGAATTCACCGATCCCTGTCTGATTGAGCAATAATTCGGTGGTGGCACCGCGGGGCCAGCCGTGCCCGGTAAGGAGGGCGTCGAGGCCGGGATAGCCGCTGGCAATAGCACTGCACTGCCTTCTGGGTTCATTGGCAGCCTGCCAGATATCGGCCCTGTTGAGTAGTTGTTCAAGCTTCTGGCGTTTTGCCTGGCTATCTAACGGCTTGGTTTGCAAAAAGTTTTCGGCGCTACCCACGATTCCACCACTCAGTTCTGGCCAGGTTTGGCTCAAATCTTCAGCTAAGGCTGTATGCACATCCAGTAATGCTGTTGATTTATACAGTATCTATTCAGGGGTAACAAGAGAGAAATCATTGCATTGGCACTTTTTTGCACAGCCCAAACCGGCTATGATTCCGCCACTTTTATTGAGCACTTATTATTCTATTCAGGGGGATGGAGTGAGTATCAAGTCCGACAAGTGGATTCGCCGCATGGCTGAGCAGCACGGTATGATTGAGCCTTTTCAGGCGGGCCAGGTGCGCCATAACGATGATGGCGAGCGACTCATCTCCTATGGCACCTCTAGCTACGGCTACGATGTGCGCTGCGCTCGTGAGTTCAAGATCTTTACCAATGTCCACTCAGCCACGGTTGACCCGAAGACCTTCGATGAGAACAGCTTTGTGGATGTGGAAGGCGATTACTGCATTATTCCGCCCAACTCCTTTGCCCTGGCGCGCACGGTGGAGTACTTCCGTATCCCCCGCTCGGTGCTGACGATCTGCCTGGGTAAGTCCACTTATGCCCGTTGCGGCATTATCGTCAATGTGACACCGCTGGAGCCAGAGTGGGAAGGGCATGTGACTTTGGAGTTTTCCAATACCACTAACCTGCCGGCGAAGATCTATGCCAACGAAGGCGTGGCGCAGATGTTGTTTTTTGAGTCCGATGAAGTCTGTGATGTGTCTTACGCCGATCGCGGTGGCAAGTACCAGGGACAGCGCGGCGTAACCTTACCGCGTACCTGATTACCTGGGTGTACCCGGTCATAAATTCTTATCTATGACAGAAATTTCTTTGAGCGCATTGCCTGAGCGCGTCGATGTCTTGGTCATCGGCGCCGGGGCGGCGGGGTTGATGTGTGCGGCTGCGGCAGGCCAGCGCGGGCGCAGTGTGCTGGTGCTGGATCACGCTAATAAAGTTGGCAAGAAGATCCTGATGTCCGGCGGCGGCCGCTGTAATTTCACCAATCTGTATACCAGCCCGGAGAATTTCTACAGCGACAATCCCCACTTCTGCAAGTCGGCCCTGGCGCGCTATAGCCAATGGGACTTTATTGCCCTGGTGGAAAAACACGGGATCGCCTACCACGAAAAAACCCTCGGCCAGCTCTTTTGCGACAACAAATCCAGAGATATTGTTGATTTACTGCTGGCGGAATGCCGTACAGCCAAAGCCCAGATTCGCACCCGCTGCGCAATTTCTGCGGTTAGAGCTGCGGAAGCGGGTTACCGGGTGGAAACCACTATGGGAACGGTTGTTTGTGAATCGTTGGTGGTGGCTACCGGTGGTCTCTCGATTCCCACGATGGGGGCAACGGGGTTCGGTTACGACATCGCTCGCCAGTTTGGGCTGGATATAGTCCCCACCCGCGCGGCATTGGTGCCGTTTACACAACACAAGCGCCAGCTGGATCGGCAAAGCAGCTTGCCGGGGACTTCTCTTGCGGTGACAGCCTCTTGTGCTGAAGGCAGTTTTCACGAGCAGATGCTATTTACTCACCGGGGCTTGAGTGGCCCGGCGATCCTGCAGATTTCAAGCCACTGGCGCGAGGGGCAAGCCGTCACATTTGACTTGGCTCCAGACCGTAACCTGGCCGATTGGTTACCACAGCGGCGTCAGCAAAGCCCGGAGAGTCATTTGCACAGTGTGTTGGCCGAGGTGTGGAGCAAAAAGTTGGTGCAGTTTTTCTTGCTGCGAGCAGAAATCACCAGTCGACCCCTCAAGCAAGTGACGGAGGCAGAGTTGCAACAAATTGGCGATAAATTACAGCGCTGGAAGCTGGTACCGGCCGGTAGCGAAGGCTACCGTACTGCCGAGGTCACCCTTGGGGGAGTGAACACCGCGCAGGTTTCGTCGCGCACTATGGAGTGCAAAACCCAAGCGGGGCTCTATTTTGTGGGCGAGGTGCTCGATGTCACTGGTTGGCTCGGTGGATTTAATTTTCAGTGGGCCTGGGCTTCGGCGCACGCTGCGGGAGAGGTGGTTTAATGGGTGACGTAATTCCTTTCAAAAGAAAAACGGCCTGGCAAAAGCACAAAGGCAGTACATTGTGCCGAGAAGGTTTCCATAAATGGAAAACGGTCGTTGAAAGAAAGTTCGATGTTAAGCAGGGAAAGTTGGTTACTGAGTATTGCTGTGAACGCTGTGGTAAAACCAAAACTAAATTAATCTAGCGATCTTACCTCCATTCTATGAAATTACAGTGGGCCTGGCTGCCGTGGTTAGGTTCCTTGAAAATAGTCAAACTGGTGCGAAAGTGTTTCGCACCAGTTTGACTTTCCCAAGCTATTGCAGCCCCTTTTGATTAATAACGATAGTAGCGGCCGCGATAGCGATAATAGTCTCTGCGTTTTCTTTCCCTATCGTAGAGGTAGCCCGCACCGGCCCCAATAACGGCACCTGCGGCGGTGCCCCCTGGACGCCCACCACTGATCAACGCGCCGGTTACGGCCCCGATACCCACGCCGGTGCCGATGCGGCGATCGGTATCACTCATATTGGCACAGCCTGTACCTCCTAGGCCCGCGGCCAACACCGCTGCCAGGCTGAGATGTTTGATGGCTCTGATACGCATAGGCACCCCTGTTGCTGATGGGTTGAGGTATAGGGAATCGGCGTAATTAGCCGAATAATTCGCAGCCAGTGTAGAGTCCGCTTTTACTGGCAACAAACATAAAATGGGAGTTTCGTTCCCTTTTTTTAGAGATATTTAGGGAGTTATTGGGGTGTTTGAAAAACAGGATCTAGTTGAGCTGGCCCGACTTAGCATGCCTTTCGGGAAGTACTCGGGGTATTTGCTGATGGATCTACCAGAAGAATATTTGCTTTGGTTCGCCAGGAAGGGATTTCCAGAGGGCCGGTTAGGTGGCTTGATGGCGCTCGCTCTGGAAATAAAAGTAGAGGGGCTGCAGGGACTTATTGATCCTTTGCGATGAGATAAAATAGCGGCGTAGCAGATTTTTTCGGTTTTGCATGAAGTCCCTAAGAATCGGTAAATTTGTCATCCTGACATTTGACACTAATATAGTAATGCCTAGGTGTGCTTTGCGGAGCAAAGGCCAAGAAAAAGCGGACCGTGATGGAGACTGGACTGACCCGGAAATAGGCCCACAGCGGGTAACCACTGGTCTGGATGATTTCAGCGAGGTAGTAGCGGGAGTAGAGCCAGTCAGCTTGAAAGAGGGAGCGGTCGAAATGATTTCGACCGCCACTCTATTTGAAAACCGAATGATTAGTGATGGCGTTTTATTCGGGATCTCGGAGAAATCCCTCACTTTACATAACCCGGTATTATTGAAAACTAAGCCCAGTAGCTGGCTACAAGGCTAGAACAAATAGTCGTAATTTGTGGGTTTATAGCGGGATACGTATGACGACCCCACCCAGTGTATGGCCCAGTTCAAAGTCAGTACGTGGACTGTCTACATGGTCATTGTGACAGCTGACGCAGGCTGGCGATACACCAACATCCGCATATACAGCAGTGAAGTATTCGGTATCCCCCAGCGTCTCGCGGCCGTAGAAGTTCTCGCCGGGATTGTCAATGACGTACTGTAGGCCTTGCTTTTCCATATCGGTACGCGGCTTGTTCTGCTTGTTGATGGGCCACAGGGAAAGCAGGGCATAATTAAATCCAGATTCATTTTCAGCAACACGCTCTGCACCCATACGCATCATCTGAGCAGGCAGAGGCAATAATTTTTTATCTTGCCAGTGCTCGTCAGCATCTAGAATCTTTTCCTCGTTTTGCAGGCGGTTTACCACCTTATTGGTGTAGTTGGCCCGGTCTGCTTCGATAACAGCAAAAATGGCATCCGCCATTCGCTCTGGCGCAACTCCCTGGTTTTTTTCACAACCTGTGAGTAGGGCCAGTCCGGCGATAATACAAGCGGCAATACGCATAGTGTTCCCCTCCTATTGGGATTTAGTTTGCTTGTTTTTGCTTTTGGAGATCCTTGCAATCCGCTCGCGGATCAGATCGAAAGTCTGATGTTTTTCCGCGGGTTTATGCTTAAAGTTACTTGTAATCAGGCTTTTGTCGGCCAGTGCGGCAAGGGAGAATTCTGCTCCATGGCAGCTTAGGCAAACCGGCAGCATTTTTTCATTGGGGCGAAGGTTATGGTTTTGGTTGTGATTAGCCACTATTTGATCGCCATGAGTTTCCCGTGGTAGGTGACAGCTGGCGCAGCTGACTCCGTCCCCAGGGTTCGCAGTCCAGGTGTTAAAATGGGGGGACTCTTTATAGGCGAGACTGTGCTCATCATTATGACAGCCGAGACAGGCTTCAACAGCGGCAAACTGCATATCAACCTGATGAGGGCCGTGACAGCTGATGCAGCTTAATTCGTCTGTAGCATTTGTACTCATGGGAAGGCGAGCCTGCTGTGGTGATATAACACCCACTTGCTGAATAAACTCCTCAGCCAGTTTGTCGGATAGGCGCATTCCATGTTTGCCTTCAGTGAATGTTTTCTTTTGTTCGCTGTGACAGTCGGTACATTGCTCCACAATCTCCAAACTGCTGAACTGTATTTGGTTTTCCTCATGGCAGCTACTGCAGTTCACATCGGTTTGAGCGTGAACACTTTGCGCCCAGGCAGCCGTAATTTCCATACCGTGATCACCGCTATCGATATCCGCTTGAGAAATTTGCAAAGGTACCTTTTGTGGGTGTTCATTCAGCCAGGATTGAACGGCTGTACGGGCGGGGAGCTTTGCTGTCTCCAAATGGTCAGGCTGATCGGCATGGGCAATGAGGAAGTCCTCATATAGAGAGCCGTTATCGTGATAATTATGACAGCCTGCACTGGCGCAGGTCTCAAAGCCGAGGTCTTTATGGCTGCTGCGTTCCTCAGCAATATCACTGTGACAGTGAAAACAGAAATCACCAGCCAGCGTGACGCCCATTTCTCTCGTGATCTGCGGCTTGTGCTCTGTGTGACAACTCACACATAAGCGGGCATCAAGTGTTTCTAATAGTGATGCATTGCGGGGGTCCAGAAATTTTTTCCGTGGGTGCGAATCATCAACAAGCTCTAACTCCTCTGCGTGGCAATTGAGGCAGGCTTGTTGAACGGCTTCCTCTCCGGAAAATCCATCGGTATGGCAGGAGGTGCAGGCGAGTTCAATTTGATGATGACCATGAGTGGCATCCCCACTGATAAATAGGGATTTATCGTCGATATTAAGGTTGTAGGCGACTGCTGAGCCAATGACCAGGGTCAGCAGCAGGCCGTAGTGCCAGAATTTGAACTGATAGGATTTCATTTAGAAGTAATAAACCGCAAAAATATGGTAGCCGAGAAGGACCGGTAAAGCCCAAAGCAGGGCATAGTGCACACGAGACCACCACTTTCGGTGCTCACGAAGTTTCAGGTCCGTCCAGTGGTGGTTGCGCGCCATAAAAACGCCGACGAGCGAGCCCGTTGCGGTTGCAGTCAGAAATACCAGCATTAGCGCCAGATTCAGGTTTTCCCCAAGGCGAAATCCCGAGTGCATTGCCAGGGCGACCAGCGCAATCAGACCTGTAATGCTATGTGCGTAACGCCAGTGATCGACATGACCAAGGTTGAGTTTTTTCCAGCGTTTTCGAATGCTTAGTGCGGCGGTGAATAAGCACATGGCTAAAATGGTATAGCCGGTAAGCTGTTTCCAGAAATTGTCATACCAGAGCTTTTCCCAGAAAAATGCCGTTTGCACAGAGTCTGAAATGGGCGCTGAAGGCATTAAAAAAGCCAGAGTGATCAGTATCAATGACAACGCTGATGTAACCCATATCCCTTTTGAGTGCCTCATTACCAGGTTGGGGACGGGGGCATCGAGGAGTTCGGCCATCAGTGGGCGGCAACTGCCGCATACTGAGCCTGCGGTAGTTGCCTGCTGCAATTCATTCAGATTGCGTTTGCCATCGGAAATGGCTTTGCACAGCTCCCCCTTGGTGACGGAATTACACTGGCAAACCAGGTAGCTATCGGGGAAATCCTTAAGGTTGTTACCCGATTTCTTGGCGAAAAGCCGGCCTTCATTTTCGAATTGCTTTAACGAGCGCAAAGAAATTTTTTGCCCTTGCGCCACCGCTTGGCGAAGTTCACCCGCTTCATCCCAACTGCCTATATAGCTGGCCCCCAAGATGTTCTCGCCTTTAATAAATAGCCGGCGATAGATCCCCTTGAAGCGGTTTTTGTAAACGTAGCTCTGCGCATCAGCTGCGGCATTGCCATTGTCCGAAGATACATCACCCATAATTCCGCAGGGGATATGGGCAATTTTTAGTTGAATGTCGGTATAGCTACCGGAATAGGGCTGCGAAAGTAATTCACCACCGTAGTTGCGGTGAATATGAGAGCAACAACTTTCGGCCTGCTCATACCCAGGTCGAACCAGCTGGTAAACGGTTTGGTCAAATTCGGCACATTCGCCTACGGCATAAATATCTGGATCAGAGGTTTGCATCCATTCATTGACGACGATACCGCGTACGGTATTGAGCCCACATTGTTCCGCGAGGCTGATTTCCGGTTGAATACCAGTGCACAAAACAATGGCATCTACAGAAAGTGCTTCACCGCTATCGAAGATTAGTGTGCGCTTGCCATCCCATTCTTTTATTGCGCTCAGCGAGTCGCCAATTTTGAGTGTTACGCCGAGAGCGGTGAGGGCTGACTTGAGGAATCCCTCCCCCTCTTCCCCTAAAAGGCCACTTAGTAGATGACCGCGTGATTGGAGGGTGACACTGTTTTTGGGTGTTTTTAATGCTGTTGCGGCTTCAAGCCCCAAGGCGCCAGCGCCAATAACGCAAATATCCGCATTACGCTCCCGCAAAGTAAGTAAATCATTGGTGTTACGCAGGCTGCGGAAGGGGTAGACGCCGGGCAAGTCGGCGCCTTGAATTCCTGGAATGGTGGGGTTTGAGCCGGTAGCAATAATCAGCTTGGAGTAAGGCTGTATATTACCTGCGGCATCCGTTACCGTTTTTTGTGTTCGATCAATTGAAGTGATCTTGCGATCTATATATTCCGCAAGGCGGTGATCATTTTGACCGAGAATAGGGTTGTCGAGCTCTTCCAGCTCTACATGGCTGGAGAGATATTGTGAGAGCTTTACCCGATTATAGGGAGATTCCGTTTCTGCTCCATAGATGACAATTTGCGCTTCATCACAGAATTCCAGCAATTTTTGTGCACAGCGAACCCCCACCGGGCCTGTACCTACAATGACATAAATAGGGTAACTGCTATCTTTAGCACGAATACCGCTTGGCGAATGCTGGACAAGAGTGTTGTCTAGCTCAGTCATACCTCCCCCCGACTACTTTGGCTTTTCTGATGGCCTTTCTTTCTATCTTTCTAGCTTTTTTAATTTTTTAGCCATAAAGCTCTTAAAATTTCTTAGATCAATATCCCACCGCGGGGTATTTTTTAGAATTCTAATTCCTCTATGTTTAAACAAAATTAAATAAACGTCTAGTACTGATTAAGAGATGACGATAGAGAATTGGGTGTAAAGTAAGGTCAGGTCGGAAAATTTTGTTGCACTGGACCTTTATGCGCAGTTTTGGGTTTGCTGGGGAGGTGGGAAAATAATCTTCGCTTTAATCTCTGCCCTAAATAGGTGCTTAAATTACTGCGATGGCGATGGCGATGGCGATGGCAGGAATACGGGTAAGATTTGGCAGGGGTTGCCGATTGAGGAGCGTTGCCAGCTATTGTTACAGCTACTGAAAAATTATGCGGCCCCGTCCTTGTGGGCGGCAGGGAATAAAAGCAGTAGGCGGTTTGTAAAGAATTGTTTTTTATGGGTGTATCTAGGCTAAATTTCCAGTGACATGGGTTGCAAAAACCTGTCGATTGGTTTCAAGATGGCTGATAAAGAACGTAGAGTTCTTTTTCTTCCAGTGCAGTGCGGCGGGTTAATGCCTCGCCAATTTTTTGATAGTCCATTTTGAAGTCGCGAGCCATCTCCGGGGTGAAGGCTTCATGGTTATAGCGCTTGCAAAACTGTACAACAGCATTGGCAATTTCGTTCATGTCGGTGCGGAAATCTTTTACCACCTGAAGGGTGTGTGCATCACCGATAAGGGCCTGCTCAAGGTAAACGTAAAAGCGTACGTTTTCTTTGATCAGGTGAGCCTGGAAGCCGGATTTAAATTGAGTCAGCAGTTGTGACAGTTGGCGATAGTTCTGCTTTTCATGGCCTTCAGACCACATGCGCTGGAAAATACTGATTAAATTTCGATGGTCATCTTCAAGAGCTTTGATCAGCGTGGGGTCGTAAGAGATTGTGCGGCCGCCCTTGGCTCCAGCATAGGAGCTGCGCGTATATTTTTCTTCTAGGTCTGCGGTGTTTTCCGTTTTGTTACTTCGAAACATTCCAGAAATAAAGCTAAGCATTAATTTGGTCTCGGTAGATTTTTAAGGAAGCTTGTTATTAGATTTGATCGCTCTGCGAAATTGGGTGCTGGCTGGAGAGAGGGCGCAGCTCTTTGAGTCCCGGTGAGCGCGGCGGATTTTACATTGGATGACAGGTGGTTTAACCGCTAGAAAAGGACAGTATTAGGCAAAATGACAAAATTGGGATGCATGTCACACTTTGGCTCTTTGCTTTTATAATTTTATCGAATTGCAGCTGGTGGGATCTTGAGAAATACAAATTAATTTAATTAAAGGGGTGATAAAAAACCCGGCTTAGCCGGGTTTTTTACTTGGCGGGCTATTGAAAGTAATTTTCGGTAGCCTGCCAAGTAAATCAAACAGGTTAGAGCTTGATTTGTCGTCGAGACTTTACGGCATACGCCCACAAGCCTGGGTAGGGCAGCCTATTAAGCCTAGCGCTGTTCCAGGTCGGTGTAATTGCGCTGCGGGTAACCTGTGTACAGTTGGCGCGGGCGGCCAATCTTGTACGGGTTGGAAATCATTTCATTCCAGTGGGCGATCCAGCCGGAGGTGCGTCCGGTGGCGAAGATGACGGTGAACATATCGGTAGGGATGCCGATGGCTTTCATAATGATGCCGGAGTAGAAGTCCACGTTCGGGTAGAGCTTCTTCTCTACGAAGTAATCGTCTTCAAGGGCGATTTTTTCCAGCTTCTTGGCGATCTTCAGCAGCGGGTCATTCTCAGCGCCCATGGCGCCCAGAACTTCGTCACAGATGCCCTGCATGACGCGGGAGCGCGGGTCAAAGTTCTTGTAAACGCGGTGACCAAAGCCCATCAGGCGGAAGGGGTCGCTCTTGTCTTTGGCGCGCTTCACGAACTCGTCGATACGGCTTTCATCGCCAATTTCCTGCAGCATATTTAGTACTGCTTCATTGGCACCGCCGTGAGCGGGACCCCAAAGGGTGGCAATACCGGAGGAGATGCAGGCAAACGGATTGGCACCAGAGGAGCCGGCCAGGCGAACGGTGGAAGTAGAGGCGTTCTGTTCGTGATCGGCGTGCAGCAAGAAGATAATATCCATTGCTTTGGCGACAATCGGGTCGATTTTGCTGGATTCGCAGGGGTTGCCAAACATCATGTGGAGGAAGTTTTCGGAGTAGCTGCGGCTATTATCCGGGTACATGAACGGCATGCCTTTGGAGTGCTTGTAGCACATGGCTGCCAAGGTTGGCATCTTGGCGATCAGGCGGTGAGCGGAAATCTCGCGATGCTCTGGGTTATTGATATCCAGGGAGTCGTGGTAGAAGGAGGCGAGGGCGCCAACTACGCCACACATCATAGCCATCGGGTGAGCATCGTAACGGAAGCCCTTAAAAAAGCTCACCAGAGATTCGTGCACCATGGTATGAGACATAATGGTGTCTACATACGTCTTCTTCTGTTCTGCGTTTGGCAGCTCGCCATTCATCAGTAGGTAGCAGGTTTCCAGGTAATCGGATTTCTCTGCCAGTTGCTCGATGGGGTAGCCGCGGTGCAGTAGTTGACCTTTGCCGCCATCAATAAAGGTGATCTTGGATTCACATGAGGCTGTGGATACGAAGCCCGGATCATAGGTGAATAAGCCTCTGCCGGTCAGGCCGCCGACATCGACAACATCGGGGCCGAGGGTGCCGGAGCGAACGGGCATCTCAAGAGCGCCGTCGATACCATCGACTGTGAGGTGCGCTTTTTTTTCGGACATTGCGGACTCCTAATAATGTTCTTATGCCGGCCTTTTCCCGCTGTTTTCGGGTGCTGGTGGCCTTTTGAGCGGGGCCAAACTTAAGTGCCGCGCCGTAAATTGTCAAACCAAAAGGAATGGACCACCAGTCTATCGGCAACAGGATATCCGGTTGTGGTACTTACTCGTAGAGTATTTACCTATATGGAGGGATGGAAAGTCGGCAGAAATCTCGCAGCTGCAGGAAAGTCGCAAGACAGTGACGGGAGGCCAGCGTAATCACAGGCGTTCGTTGTGTTTTGACTATTGAATGCCTATAATCCGCGCGGCTTGCGCCATGGTACGGCTACTTTGTACAAGGCTTCATCAGGTCGAGTACAAAGTGATCAGCAAGCAGCTCGTCCCTCCAATTGAAAAGCTAACGGGCGCCCGGTCGTTCAGGGCAACAAGGTGTTTTTCCTGTGAACAAAAACAGACCTGTCAATTTAGACATTTCCACTATCAAGCTTCCCGCTGCTGGTTTGGTTTCCATTTTGCATCGCGTGTCCGGTGTAGTGCTCTTCGCCGTTGTGGCGCTTTTGCTCTGCATACTCGATGCCAGCCTGGAATCCGAACAGGGCTTCGCCGATATGGCGGCAGCGTTTAACAGTATTCCAGCCAAGCTTATCCTATGGGCCTCCCTGGCAGCTCTTATCTACCATCTGTTAGCGGGTGTTCGCCATCTGTTTATGGATATGGGGATGGGTGAGAGTCTCGAAGGTGGTCGCCGCAGCGCCATTGCCGTGCTGGTGGTGAGTGTAATCCTTATTCTTCTGGTGGGGGTATGGTTGTGGTAAGAACAGTAACTAGCTTTGGCCGTAGCGGTACTTTCGACTGGCTTTATCAGCGAGTCACTGCGGTAGTATTGCTCGCGTATACCCTCTTTATAGTGGGTTTTATCTTCTTTAGTAAAGACTTTGGCTACCAGGCCTGGTCTGAACTGTTCGCCCAGCGCTGGATGCGTGTTTTCAGCTTGGTCACCTTGCTGTCCACCATAATCCACGCCTGGATTGGCCTTTGGTCGGTGGTCACCGATTACATCACCAATCGGATGATGGGCGGTAAAGCCACTGTTCTGCGTTTATTCATAGAAGTGGTTCTGGCTGCTGTTGCTGTGTTATACGCAGTGTGGGGCATTGAAATTCTTTGGGGTGTATAAGCAATGGCGAACATGCGAACTATTTCTTTTGACGGGATTGTAATTGGTGGTGGCGGTGCCGGTATGCGCGCTGCTCTGCAGATGGCCCAGTCCGGCTATAAAACTGCGGTAATCACCAAGGTATTTCCAACCCGTTCTCACACAGTTTCTGCCCAGGGCGGAATTACCTGTGCAATCGCCAGCTCAGACCCCGACGATGATTGGCGCTGGCATATGTACGATACCGTTAAAGGTTCCGACTATATCGGTGACCAGGACGCGATCGAGTATATGTGTTCTGTTGGTCCCGAGGCCGTATTCGAGCTGGAGCACATGGGGCTGCCTTTCTCTCGCACTGAAGAAGGGCGTATCTATCAGCGTCCCTTCGGTGGTCAATCCAAAGATTTTGGTCGAGGTGGCCAGGCTGCACGTACCTGTGCCGCTGCTGACCGTACCGGCCACGCGCTGCTGCACACCCTTTACCAGAACAACATCAAGCACAAAACCGAATTCCTGAATGAATGGTTTGCGATTGACCTGGTGAAGAACCAGGACGGTGCTGTTGTCGGTGTTATCGCCATGTGTATCGAAGATGGCGAAGTGGTTTACATCAAATCCAAGGCGACGGTATTCGCCACCGGTGGCGCGGGGCGCATCTTCGCCTCTACCACTAACGCACACATTAACACCGGTGACGGTGTGGGCATGGCCCTGCGCGCAGGCATGCCGGTTCAGGACATTGAGATGTGGCAGTTCCACCCCACCGGCATCTACGGTGCGGGCGTACTGGTAACTGAAGGCTGTCGCGGTGAGGGTGGATACCTTATTAATAAGGACGGCGAGCGCTTTATGGAGCGTTATGCCCCCAACGCGAAAGACCTTGCCGGTCGCGATGTTGTGGCTCGCTCTATGGTTCTTGAAATCCTCGATGGCCGCGGTTGTGGCCCGGATGGCGATCATGTACTGCTCAAGCTCGACCATCTGGGTGAAGAGTTATTGAACAGCCGCTTGCCCGGTATTTGTGAGCTGTCCAAGACTTTCGCGCACGCCGACCCGGTTAAAGTGCCGATCCCGGTTGTGCCCACCTGCCACTATATGATGGGGGGTATTCCCACCAATGTTCACGGTCAGGCCCTGACTCAGGATGCCGCCGGTAATGATCAGGTCGTTGACGGCTTCTACGCTTGTGGTGAAGTTGCCTGTGTCTCTGTGCACGGCGCCAACCGCCTGGGTGGCAACTCGCTGCTGGATCTGGTGGTTTTCGGTCGCGCTTCAGGCCTGTTTATTGAAAAGGCGCTACGTGACGGTATCGAACACCGTGAGGCTTCCGAGTCAGATCTCGAAGCGGCAATGTCGCGCCTGAATCGACTGGAGACCAGTGAGAAGGGTGAGAGCGCATTTGATATGCGCAAAGAGTTGCAGGGCGTGATGCAGAACCACTTTGGGGTATTCCGTCGCGGCGATTATATGGCTGATGGTGTGAAGAAATTGGCCGATCTGCGCGAGCGTATTGCCAATGTGCGGCTGGACGACAAGAGCCGTGCCTTTAATACTGCCCGCATTGAAGCCTTGGAATTGCAGAACCTGCTGGAAGTTGCCGAGGCCACGGCGATCGCCGCTGAGACCCGTACTGAGAGCCGCGGCGCTCACGCCCGTGAGGATTTCCAAGAGCGCGATGACGAAAACTGGCTGTGCCACTCTATGTATTTCCCTGCGGAAAAACGTGTTGGCAAGCGTGCGGTAAACTTCGCGCCTAACACCATGGAAGCTTTTGAACCGAAAGCTCGGACTTACTGATTCGGGAGCGGAATAGAATATGTTGAAAGTAAGCATTTACCGTTACAACCCGGAAACCGACAAAGCGCCCTACATGCAGGACTACGAGTTGGACACCCAGGGTAAAGACTTGATGGTGTTGGACGTTTTGGAGCTGCTCAAAGCCCAAGACCAGTCTCTGTCCTTCCGTCGCTCCTGTCGCGAGGGCGTGTGTGGCTCCGACGGAATGAATATTTCCGGTCGCAACGGCTTGGCATGTACTACGCCACTGTCCGAGGCTGCCCGCAAAGGTAAACTGGTTTTGCGCCCGCTGCCGGGCCTGCCGGTAATCCGCGACCTGGTTGTGGATATGGAACAGTTTTACGAGCAGTACAAGAAGATCGAGCCGTACCTGCAGAACGATACTCCTGCGCCGGCCATTGAGCGCCTGCAGACCCCGGAAGATCGCGAGAAGCTTGATGGCCTGTACGAGTGTATCCTGTGTGCCTGTTGTTCCACTGCCTGTCCGTCTTTCTGGTGGAACCCTGACAAGTTTATCGGTCCGGCCGGCCTGTTGCAGGCTTACCGCTTCCTGGCGGACAGTCGCGATTTGGCCACCGATGAACGCCTGTCAGAGCTGGACGATCCCTTTAGTGTATTCCGTTGCCACGGTATTCAGAACTGTGTCAATGTGTGCCCGAAGGGATTGAATCCGACGCGCGCGATCGGCCACATTCGCAATATGTTGCTGACCCGTGCGGTGTAAGGGATATCGCGGCTGTTTATCGGTTTGCTAGAGTTCTGCTCTGCGGGCTCGGTGCCAGGTAGGGCGCCACGGAAATGACAAAAAGCCGGTTTCAATCGGTATAAAACTAAAAAGGGGAGGTGGCTTTATGCGCCTCCCCTTTTGTGAGTGAAAGGAAAGCGCAGTGGCTCAAACGAAGAGATGCACACTGCAATTGAGGTAGGCATCAACATGCACGAAAGTACCATGGAGCAGCTATGGCGTAGCTCCCATATCTCCGGGGGCAATGCTGCCTACGTGGAGGAGCTTTACGAGACCTATCTGCACGACCCCAACGGTGTCCCCGAGGAGTGGCGCAATTATTTCGATAGCCTCCCCCGCGTTGGTGGCAGCAGCGATGTTTCCCACGCTGCTGTACGTCAACACTTTGAGCTGCTCAGCAAGCACCGCGCGCGGCCGGTAGTCGCACCGGGCTCAGCGGGCTCTGCCAATATTGAGCACGAGCGCAAGCAGATCAAAGTCTTGCAACTGATCGATTCCTACCGCCACCGCGGCCATAAAAAAGCGACCCTGGACCCCCTGGGTTTGATGGCCCGTGAACAGGTACCGGACCTACAGCTGAGTTACCACGGCCTGACTGAAGGTGATTTTGATACCACTTTCAATACCGGCAGCCTGTTCCTCGGTAAAGAAGAGGCTACCCTGCGCGAAATCGTAGAGGGCCTGGAGTGTGCATACTGCGGCAATCTCGGTGCGGAGATCATGCATCTCTCCAACCTGGAAGAGCAGCAGTGGTTCCAGCAACGCTTGGAGCGCAGCCAGGCCAAGGCCAACTTTGGTACTGATATTCAAATTGAGATATTGCAGCGTCTCTCTGCAGCAGAGGGCCTGGAGCGCCATCTGGACTCCAAGTACCCCGGCACCAAGCGCTTTGGTGTGGAAGGTGGTGAGAGTCTGATTCCGATGATGGATGCGTTGATTCGCCGTTCTGGCACTTACGGGGTGAAAGAAATCGTAATTGGTATGGCTCACCGCGGCCGTCTCAATACCCTGGTGAATATCCTCGGCAAGAATCCGTCAGACCTGTTCCAGGAATTCGAAGGCAAGAAGACTCTGGATACTTCCGGTGACGTGAAGTACCACCAAGGGTTCTCCTCCAACGTGATGACGCCCGGTGGCGAAGTGCATTTGGCGCTGGCCTTTAACCCGTCGCATCTGGAAATCAGTGCCCCAGTAGTGGTCGGTTCAGTTCGTGCCCGCCAAGACCGCCGCAAAGATACCTCCGGTGAGACGGTGATGCCGATTAACATCCATGGCGACGCGGCCTTTGCTGGCCAGGGTGTGGTGCAGGAAACCCTGCAGATGTCCCAGACCCGCGGTTATTACACCGGCGGTACTGTGCATATCGTGCTGAATAACCAGGTGGGCTTTACCACCAGCAAGCGTGAAGACGCTCGCTCTACTGAGTACTCCACCGACCCCGCCAAGATGATCGATGCGCCGGTGTTGCACGTAAACGGTGACGACCCGGAAATGGTCGTGCTAGCGGCACTATTGGCCGTGGACTACCGCTACGAGTTCAAGAAAGATATTGTTATCGATCTAGTGTGTTACCGCCGTCGTGGCCACAATGAGACCGATGATCCCTCCGGTACCCAGCCTCTGATGTACCAGACCATCCGCAAGCACAAGACCACTCGCACGCTTTATTCTGAGAAGCTGGTGGGCGATGGTATCTTGGATAAAGCCGCTGCAGACAAGTTGGCTAACGACTATCGCGATAAACTGGATGCGGGTGAAGACGTGGCTACTGGTCTGGTGAAGAAGCCGGATTCATCCATGTTTGTAGATTGGGGTCCCTACCTGGGTCACGACTGGCAAGAGCCCGCAGATACTGGCTATGCATTGCCAAAACTGCAGGATGTCGCTACCCGCATGACCAATGTCCCCGATGGCATCGTGATGCAGCGTCAGGTGTCCAAAATTTATGAAGACCGCCGCAAAATGGCCGGTGGCGCCTTGCCTTTAAACTGGGGTATGGCGGAAACCTTGGCCTATGGCACTTTGCTGGAAGAGGGCTTTATGGTCCGCTTCACCGGTGAAGATGTGGGTCGCGGAACCTTCTCCCACCGCCACGCCGTGGTGCACAGTCAGAAAGACGGTCAGAGCTATGTGCCTTTGCAGCATATGTTTGAAGACCAACCGCCTTTCTATATGTACGACTCGCTGCTGTCCGAGGAAGCAGTACTGGCGTTCGAATACGGCTATGCCACCACCACCCCGAAATCCCTGGTAGTTTGGGAAGCCCAGTTCGGTGACTTTGCCAACGGCGCCCAGGTTGTGATCGACCAGTTCATTACCTCCGGTGAGCACAAGTGGGGTCGTATGTGCGGCCTGGTAATGCTGCTGCCGCATGGCTACGAGGGCCAGGGTCCGGAGCATTCCTCCGCGCGTCTTGAGCGCTTTATGCAGCTGTGCGCCGAGCATAATATCCAGGTGTGTAACGCCACCACCCCGGCACAGATCTTCCACCTGCTGCGTCGTCAAGCGGTACGCCCGATGCGTCGCCCACTGGTGATCATGAGCCCGAAATGGATTCTGCGTCACAAGCTGGCCACTTCCAGCCTGGAAGAGTTGGCCGAGGGGCGCTTCCAAAATGTGATCCAGGACCAGGGAGTGGACCCGGCCAAGGTCAAACGACTGATCCTGTGTTCCGGCAAGGTTTACTACCACTTGCTGGAAGCGCGTATGGAGCGCGAACAGGGAGATGTGGCATTTGTGCGTATTGAGCAGCTGTACCCCTTCCCTGACGAAGAGTTCGTGGAAGCGGTTTCCGCATTCAAGAGCCTCAAGAGTGTCGCCTGGTGTCAGGAAGAGCCCATGAACCAGGGCGCTTGGTACTCCAGTCAGCACCACTTGCGCCGTGCACTGTCGGAATCCCATCCGAAACTGCATCTGGAATATGTGGGCCGTGCCGCCTCTGCGGCACCTGCGGCGGGTTATATGTCCACGCACCTTGAAGAACAGAACAAGTTCATCAACGAGGCGCTGACCGTCAAATAAGAGACGGCAGTAATTAGTGAAGAGTCAATCTCAGGAAACAGAAAAAATGACGATCGAGATTAAAGCGCCAACTTTCCCTGAATCTGTTCAGGACGGAACTGTCGCCACTTGGCATAAACAACCCGGTGAAGCGGTGTCCCGCGATGAACTGATCGTGGATATCGAAACCGATAAAGTTGTGCTGGAAGTTGTTGCACCCGCTGATGGTGCTCTGGCTGAAATCATCAAGGGTGAGGGTGAAACTGTCCTTTCCAATGAGGTGATTGCCAAATTTGAAGCGGGCGCTGGCGCCGCTGCTGCACCGGCTGAAGCCGAAGCACCTGCCGCAGAAGCTCCGGCAGCTCCTGGTGAGAAAATTGCGATGCCGTCCGCCAAGAAAATGGCGGCGGAGAAGGGTGTTGACCTGACCGGAGTCGAAGGCTCCGGTAAAGGTGGTCGCGTCCTCAAAGAAGACGTTATGAAAGCGGGTAGCGCTCCTGCTGCGGCGACCGCACCTACCGCTGTCGCAGCTGCTGAGGTTGCCGTTGCCCCGGGCGAGCGCGTTGAGAAACGTGTTCCGATGACCCGCATGCGCAAGCGTATTGCCGAGCGCTTGCTCGACGCTTCCCAGTCCACCGCCATGCTCACCACCTTTAATGAGGTGAACATGAAGCCGGTAATGGACCTGCGCAAGAATTATAAAGACCTGTTCGAGAAGACCCATAACGGCACTCGTCTGGGCTTTATGGGCTTCTTCGTAAAAGCTGCAGTGGAAGCGCTGAAGCGTTATACCGCAGTGAACGCGTCTATCGATGGTAACGAAATCGTTTACCACGGCTACCAGGATATCGGTGTAGCGGTTTCCTCTCCAAAAGGTCTGGTTGTGCCCATTCTGCGCAACGCTGAAAACCTGGGTTTGGCGGATATGGAAAACAATATCCGCGATCTGGGTGTGCGTGCCCGCGACGGCAAGCTGTCTATCGACGAGATGACCGGCGGCACTTTCACCATTACCAATGGCGGTGTATTCGGTTCCCTGCTGTCCACCCCGATCCTGAATCCGCCGCAAGCAGCCATCCTGGGTATGCATAAGATTCAGGAGCGTCCAATGGCGGTAGACGGCAAGGTGGAAATTCTGCCGATGATGTACCTGGCGCTGTCCTACGACCACCGTCTGATCGACGGTAAAGAAGCGGTTGGCTTCCTGGTTGCGATCAAGGAAATGATCGAAGATCCAGCGCGTATCCTGCTCGAAGTTTAAAAAATAAGTCCAAGGGCCTGCGGGCCCTCTCGATCACACTGCATTAGAAATATCTGGAACTGATCATGTCGGAAAAGTTTGACGTAATCGTAATTGGCTCTGGTCCTGGTGGTTATGTCGCTGCCATCCGAGCCGCTCAGTTGGGCCTGAAAACCGCTTGTATCGAAAAGTGGAAAAACAAGGACGACAAATACGTAAACGGCGGCACTTGCCTGAACGTAGGTTGTATTCCTTCCAAGGCACTGCTGGATAGCTCCTGGAAGTACCACGAGGCTAAAGATGCTCTCGACGTGCACGGCATTGAAGTCGGCAAGGTCAAGATGGATGTGAGCAAGATGATCGAGCGCAAGGGCGAGATCGTTAAAAAACTGACCGGCGGCGTAGCTGGCCTGTTCACCGCGAATAAAGTGATCTCCATTTTTGGTGCCGGCAAACTGCTGGCCAACAAAAAGGTGGAAGTGACCGACGACAAAGGCAACGCCACTGTCTACGAAGCGGAAAACGTGATTCTGGCTTCCGGTTCTGTTCCCGTGAACATTCCGCCCGCTCCGGTAGACGATAAAATTATTGTCGATTCTACCGGCGCACTGGAATTCACTGAAACACCCAAGCGCTTGGGTGTGATCGGTGCTGGCGTTATCGGTCTGGAATTGGGCTCTGTATGGAACCGACTGGGTTCCGACGTTGTGGTTCTGGAGGCGATGGACAAGTTCCTGGCGATTATGGATCAGCAGGTAGCCAAAGAATCCCAGAAGATCCTCAAAAAGCAGGGTCTGGACATCCGCCTCTCTTGTCGGGTTACCGGCTCGGAAATAAAGGGCGAGGAAGTGGTGGTTACTTACCAGGATAAAGAGGGTAAAGAGCACCAGGAGACGTTCGATAAGCTGATTGTCTGTGTAGGCCGTCGCCCATACACCGAAGGCCTACTGGCCGAAGATGCCGATGTAAAAATGGACGAGCGTGGATTTATCTACGTCAACGACCTGTGCATGACTTCTGCGCCGGGCGTATGGGCCGTTGGCGACGTGGTGCGCGGTCCGATGCTGGCGCACAAGGCATCTGAAGAGGGCGTTGTGGTTGCCGAGCGCATTGCCGGCCAGAAGCCGATGATGAACTACGATGTGATCCCTAATGTGATCTACACCCACCCGGAAATCGCTGCGGTTGGCCGCACGGAAGAACAGGTGAAAGCCGACGGAGAGCCCTATAACATCGGCAGCTTCCCGTTTGCGGTCAATGGCCGCGCTATGGCTGCTAACGATACCCAGGGCTTTGTGAAAATTATTGCCCACGCGGAAACCGATCGCGTACTGGGTGCTCACATTGTTGGCCCGTCTGCTGCAGACCTGGTTCAGCAGGTGGCGATTGCGATGGAGTTTGGCTCCAGTGCAGAAGATATTGGCATGACCGTATTTGCGCACCCGACGCTTTCTGAAACTGTGAAGGAAGCGGCGCTGGGCGTGAACGGCCATGCGATTCACACCGTGAATCGCAAGAAGCGTAAGTAAGAATACTTTTCGATCTCGGGGCACTAATTACTGATTAATTAGCTGCCCCGGTTTCATTTGCGGAATTCAAAATTTGCAACGGCGCAGATTTTGAATTTTGTCTTTCAGGTGCAGAGTAATCTGCAATTAGTAAACACATTTTTATATGTGAATTGGTACTGACTATGAACTTGCATGAGTATCAGGGCAAACAACTGTTTGCGGCATACGGATTGCCGGTTTCCACAGGCATTGCAGCGGAAACCCCGGCAGCGGCAGTAGCAGCGGCTGACGAAATTGGCGGTAATAAGTGGGTGGTAAAGGCCCAGGTACACGCCGGTGGCCGCGGCAAAGCTGGCGGTGTAAAGCTGGTGGATTCCAAGGCGGAAATTGAAGAGTTTGCCAAGAAATGGCTGGGTGAGCGTCTGGTAACTTACCAGACAGACGAGAATGGCCAACCGGTAACTCGCATCCTGGTTGAGAGCTGCACCGACATCGACCAGGAATTATACTTGGGCGCCGTTGTTGACCGCTCCACCCGTCGTATCGTTTTCATGGCGTCCACCGAAGGTGGCGTTGAAATCGAGAAGGTAGCGGAAGAAACTCCGGAAAAAATTCTCAAAGCCACGGTCGACCCTCTGGTAGGTGCTCAGCCTTACCAGGCGCGAGAGCTGGCTTTCAAGCTGGGTCTCAACCCGACCCAGGTTAAGCAGTTCACCAAGATCTTCCTGGGTCTGGCAAAGATGTTCCAGGAAAAAGATCTGGCCCTGTTGGAAATCAACCCACTGGTCATCACCACTGAAGGCAACCTGCACTGTCTGGATGCCAAGATTGTGATCGACAGCAACGCCCTGTACCGCCATGCGGACCTGCGCGAAATGCACGATCCTACCCAGGAAGATCCGCGCGAAGCGCACGCTGCCAAGTTCGAACTGAACTACGTAGCGCTGGATGGCAGCATCGGTTGCATGGTAAATGGTGCTGGCCTGGCCATGGGCACTATGGATATCGTGAACCTGCACGGCGGCAAGCCAGCTAACTTCCTTGACGTGGGCGGCGGCGCAACCAAAGAGCGCGTTGTTGAAGCGTTCAAGATCATTTTGTCCGACGAGAACGTAAAGGCCGTACTGATCAACATCTTCGGTGGTATCGTTCGTTGTGACATGATCGCTGAAGGTGTGGTTGGCGCAGTGAAAGAAGTTGGCGTAAAAGTACCGGTTGTTGTGCGCCTGGAAGGTAACAACGCAGACCTGGGTGCCAAGGTGCTGAGCGACAGCGGCCTGAATATTATCGCGGCCACCAGCCTGACCGATGCGGCTCAGCAGGTGGTTAAAGCTGCGGAGGGTAAATAATCATGTCAGTACTGATTAATAAAGACACTAAAGTAATCTGCCAGGGCTTCACCGGCTCCCAGGGGACTTTCCACTCCGAGCAGGCGATTGCCTATGGCACCAAAATGGTTGGTGGTGTCACTCCGGGTAAAGGCGGCCAGACTCATCTGGACTTGCCGGTGTTCAACACCGTGAAAGAAGCGGTTGAAGAAACCGGTGCGGAGGCTTCCGTAATCTACGTACCCGCGCCTTTCTGTAAGGACTCCATCCTGGAAGCGGCCAACGGGGGTATCAAACTGATCGTTTGTATCACCGAAGGTATCCCGACCCTGGATATGCTCGACGCTAAGGTGAAATGTGACGAGCTGGGCGTACGCCTGATCGGTCCTAACTGCCCGGGCGTTATCACTCCGGGTGAGTGCAAGATCGGCATTATGCCGGGCCATATCCACAAGCCGGGCAAAGTGGGCATCGTGTCCCGCTCAGGTACCCTGACTTATGAGGCGGTGAAGCAAACTACCGACTACGGCTTCGGTCAGTCCACCTGTGTGGGCATCGGTGGCGACCCCATCCCAGGCTCCAACTTCATCGATATTCTGGAAATGTTCCAGAATGATCCGCAGACCGAAGCGATTGTTATGATCGGTGAGATCGGCGGTACGGCTGAAGAAGAAGCGGCTGCTTACATCAAAGCCAATGTCACCAAGCCTGTAGTTTCTTACATCGCTGGTGTCACCGCTCCTCCCGGCAAGCGTATGGGCCATGCGGGCGCAATCATCTCCGGTGGTACAGGTACCGCTGACGAGAAGTTTGCCGCTCTGGAAGACGCCGGTGTTAAAACCGTGCGCTCCCTGGCACAGATCGGCGACGCTCTGAAGGAAATTACTGGCTGGTAATTAATTGCCAACGTGTAGTTTTCCAAAAAGCCACCCAATGGGTGGCTTTTTTATGGCTGTGAATTTATCTGTCATTACTGTTGTTGAAAAGTCGATTGTTTTTCTCAATTCCCATTTTTATTCATCTTTACTTTTTTTGATGTGACTTAAGCGAAACTCTGTAAGCAACGATTACGGCTCTATATCAATTATCGGCAAGGCTGTTAAATTGACGCCTGCTGTGAACTGTACAGACCATATTTATACCCATGGTTGCGCCCCCGTTGATAAAGCACCACGGCGGTCAAGGTCAGCAGCATTAATTCTGCCATTGGCCCCGCATACCATATCCCCACCTCTCCCAGTAGCAACGGTAAAGTCAAAATCAGCGGCAGTACAAAAATATAAGTTTTTGCCAGTCCAAGGATCGCCGCACGCTTGGCATCGCCAATAGCCTGAAAAAATGTGCTGACCATCATTAATGGCCCCGCCAGAAAATAAACCAGTGTCATCATCGGCAGGATACGTGCTACTTCTGTAATAATCTGCCGATCGCTAACAAATAGAGTTCCCAAAGAGTCCTTCAGTATTATTACGCCTATTTGCAGTGCCAGACAGTAACCGAATGCCAGTGTCAAAGCGATATTGATGCTACTGTCAGTACGGGACCAACTTTTGGCGCCGGCATTATTACCGACCAGGGTTTGAAAGGCTTGGCTTAGGCCGAGCAAGGGTAAAAAGATAAAGGTCATGATTCGAGTGGTAATACCGTAGGCACTGACTGTCGTATCGTAGTTACCACCTCCCCAGATCTGTATACTGAAAATTACTGCGATGGATGTGAGGGATACGCCGATATAGCTCAAGCTTGATGGTAAGCCCAAGGATAGATATTCGGGCCAGAAATAATGTTTGCGTGAGAGTCGAAAGATTTGTGTGTCAATCACGGTACGGCCGTAATAGCGATAGACTGCCACTATCAAAAGGGCAATTGTTTGCGCCAGAGCAGTGCCGTAAGCGGAGCCGGCTACTCCCAGCTCCAAGTGCGCAATAAAAATATAATTAAATATTATATTGAGTAGCACCGAGAAGAGAGAAACTATGGCCATCAGGGATAGTTGCCCTTCGCAGCGTAAAGTATCGGAATTTACCGAACCGATAAAGAGTGCAGGCGATAAAAAAACCAGTATCGTTAAATAGGTGTACCCCATATCGGCTAAATCTTTGGAGCCATTGGCCACTAAGACGGTTAATGGTTTACCTCCGGCGATAAACAGCAGCATTAATACGGCGGAAACGGCCAGCGCCAGGGTGATTGCCTGGGAGAATGCCTGCTTTGCCTGGTCCTTTTTCCCGGCGCCGAGTAATCTGGCTTGCACACTGGAGTAGCCACTGGAAATTAATGAAGAAAGCGCTATCAACAACATAAACATTGGGAATGTTAAAGTGACAGCAGCTAAGGCCTCGGCGCCTACATATTTTCCCAGGAAGTAAGCATCCAATAAGGTAAATGAACCATTGACCAGCATAATCAGAATAATGGGTGCCGCGGTCTTAAAAAAGACCGGCACCAAGGCGCCGCTAACAAATACATTGTTGTGTTGTTGATTCATCGTCAGTCCGTTTTACAAAGTGCCGCTGTGCATCTCCGCGATTTCATTAAATTTTTCTAGCACAAGCTGCTTAATTTCATCTGGCCAGGAGCGAGTGGCTGTTTCAAAGCTGATTTTGCTGTTCCTGTATAACGCGCGACTGGCATCTTCAAAGCCCTCGGCATCTCCAGCAACCAACAGCATAAGTCCATCCAGCTGCTGTTGTTTTAAGGTGATGCGCTCCTCGGGTGAAACGTGCTTTTGCGCCTGTTCCACCAACTTGCGTAGAGTGACAGAGGCGCCACCGGGTTGGCGACGCAGCCACTCCCAATGACGGGGAAGTAAGGTGACTTCCTTGGGAATAACGCCTAATTTGGGGCGCCCGCGCTTGGTTTTAGAGGGCGGTGTATCAGTTGCAAGTCTTGCCAGTACGTCCTCGATATCACCGTGCCAATCCACCTCAACCCGTTTGCAACTTTCACGCTCAAAGACAATGGGCTCGAGATTGTTACCCCTGGTTTTCACTTGGCGAGCAATGGCCTGCAGTGTTCCCCGTGCGATGATCCGTTGCTGGTGGATAGCGATATAGTCGATTGCCAAGGTGTCTCTCTCTATTTACCAGGGTTTAAATATTTTACCTGGGTAAATATAGTTGGTTGATCCATCTATTTGCAAGGAAAGATTCTCTCTCTGGCTGTGATCACTGATGTTCTCCATAGAGGATGGCTAGCTCTACCCGGTAAGCCCGGCGGGTGTGAGGACTTAATTTTTGATTGGATGTCAGCGATATACACGGCCTGTGAGCACTCCTATACTGCGAAAAACCAACTGTTTAGGAGTGAACATG
Organism: Microbulbifer okhotskensis; assembly: GCF_023895975.1. Lineage (GTDB taxonomy): Bacteria > Pseudomonadota > Gammaproteobacteria > Pseudomonadales > Cellvibrionaceae > Microbulbifer > Microbulbifer okhotskensis. The sequence continues at coordinate 21,823 of NZ_JALBWM010000026.1, read as the reverse complement.
GCCAGGGCTTTGATTGGGGTAATCGGGGGTAGCGGTCTCTACGATATACAGGGGCTAACCGAGGTGGAAGAAGTCCAAGTGGACACTCCCTTTGGCAATACTTCGGACCCTATTGTCTGTGGCAAGCTTCAGGGTATCCCTGTGGCTTTTCTTGCCCGTCATGGACGCGGCCATCGCCTGATCCCTTCTCAGGTGCCATATCGAGCCAATATTCATGCGCTACGCCAGTTGGGTGTGCGCTATATCCTTTCCCTCTCCGCAGTGGGTTCCCTGCAGGAAGAAGTGCGGCCGCTGGATATGGTGATCCCCGATCAGTTTATCGATATGACCCGCAAGCGCGAGAGCACCTTCTTTGGTGATGGTGCGGTGGCCCATGTTTCCATGGCTGATCCTGTCTGCGCGACGGTGGCAGAGAGTCTGGCGCGGGCATTTGATGCGACTCAGGAAGGAGAGTTGGTGCAGCTGCATCAGGGTGGCAGCTATATCTGTATCGAAGGTCCGCAGTTTTCTACCCGTGCGGAGTCGCATTGGTATCGCAGTATGGGGGCGTCTGTGGTGGGTATGACCAATATGCCTGAAGCAAAGCTGGCTCGTGAGGCACAGATTGCTTATGCCACTTTGGCGATGGCGACGGACTACGATTGCTGGCACCCGCGCGAAGAGGCAGTCACTGCAGAGGCTGCTATCGCCAACTTGCAGAAAAATGCCCAGCGCGCGCAACAGATTGCCGCTAAAGCAATACAGTTTCTCGGCACTGAGCAACCGAAGTCCCCAGCACACACGGCACTGGACAGCGCTTTGGTAACGCCCGTCGAAGCCATGCCGGAGGAAAAACAAGTTGTAATAAAACCTCTGCTTGCTCCGACAGAACCCGTGCTTGAAGAGATGGAGCACTGAGGCTTATGCACGAAACCTTGTCCCTATTGCAGTTGTCAGACTTTCCGCCAATCCACCGGGAGGTTATAGAAACCCTGCAAATCAATATTGGCTACCGCTGCAATCAGCGTTGTGTGCACTGCCATGTCAATGCAGGGCCCAATCGTACAGAAATGATGTCTGATGAAAACCTCGCTCTGCTATTGGAGGTTATCGAGGCGCGCAATATTCGTGTATTGGATGTCACTGGCGGTGCGCCGGAGTTGCACCGGGGTTTTCGTCCGTTGGTAAAGGCCGCAAGAGCTCGCAATGTTCATGTGATAGATCGCTGCAATTTGACGGTTTTATTCGAACCGGGCCAGGAAGATACCGCAGAATTTCTAGCCCAATATCAGGTAGAAGTGGTCGCGTCGCTGCCTTGTTACTCCATGGAGAATGTTGATAAACAACGGGGCAAAGGGGTTTTCGACAAAAGTATCGCCGCATTGCAGAAACTCAACACCCTGGGCTATGGCAAGCCGGCCAGTGGTTTACTTCTCAATTTGGTCTACAACCCTCAGGGGCCCGTGCTACCCCCCAATCAAGGCGCCTTGGAGGCGGATTATCGCCGTGAATTAGCCGCGCATTTTGGAATCGAATTTAACCATCTCTTTGCCCTTGCCAATATGCCGATCAAACGCTTTGGTTCCATGCTGGTGTCTAAGGGGCAGTTTCGGGAGTATATGGCGTTACTCAAGGAGAGCTATAGCGCTGAAAATCTCAACGGGGTTATGTGCCGTAGTTTGGTGAGTGTTGACTGGCAGGGAAATTTATACGATTGCGACTTTAATCAACAGCTGGATATCCCGGTGCCGGGGCGCTTGCATTTGCGGCACCTGCTTGAGCGAGATCTGCGTGAGTCCCCTATTTGCGTCGCTGATCACTGCTATGGCTGTACAGCCGGACAGGGCAGTAGTTGCGGCGGGGCTTTCTAGCGGTTGGTATAAAGGTGCTCGCACACAGATGTTAGAGCTATGGCCTGAGTATCTCTCCCTCGGTTGGCTGGCTACCCGATAAAATTTCTCCAGCAGCCTGCCGATCAAAATGGAATGACGGCGATCAAGAAGGTTTGACACTATGAATAAGAAAATACTGTTAGTGGCTGTCATTGTGGTGCTGGTGATTACTTTCTATGGGCTTGATTTCCACCACTGGTTAAGTTTGGATAAACTCAAGGTGGGCGCAAAGGGCTTCCAGCAGTGGCAGTCAACTTCACCGCTATTGGTGGGCCTCTTGTTTTTTGTTTTTTACGTTGTGGTCACCGGGCTCTCCCTTCCAGGTGCGGCCATTCTTACTATTGCAGCGGGCGCCCTGTTTGGACTTTTTTGGGGGACTGTTATTGTTTCGTTTGCGTCCAGCGTTGGCGCAACACTGGCCTTCCTGATGGCGCGCTACTTATTTCGCGACTCGGTTCAGGGACGATTTTCTGAGCGTCTTCAGGTGATCAATACGGGGATTGAGCGCGAGGGGGCATTTTATTTATTCGCTTTGCGCCTGGTGCCGGCTTTCCCATTCTTCTTGATTAATGTTCTGATGGGACTTACCCATATCAAAGTATGGACTTTTTACTGGGTGAGTCAGCTGGGTATGTTGGCGGGGACGGTTGTTTACGTCAATGCAGGCACCCAACTGGCGCGGGTGGAAAATCTCAAGGATATCCTTTCGCTACCTTTGTTACTGTCTTTCATTTTATTGGGCATATTCCCCTTGATTGCAAAATATGCGCTCAGCTGGTTTAAGCGCCGGCGTCAGGCCGGGTAATATCATGTATGCAGAAGCCAAAAAAATTTGATCGCAACTTAATTGTTATCGGTGCGGGCGCTGCTGGGCTGGTAACGGCCTATATTTCTGCGGCGGTAAAAGCAAAGGTCACTTTGATCGAGTCAGGCAAAATGGGCGGGGATTGTCTGAATACCGGTTGCGTACCCAGCAAGGCGTTAATTATGTGTGCGCGACTTGCGCACGGGGCGCGGCGCTCGAGTAATTTTGGCGTCATCTTGCCAGAGCCAAGTATTGATTTTCCCCGTGTAATGCAACATGTCAGGGATTCGATAAAAGCCATTGAGCCCAACGACAGTGTTGAGCGTTATACCGAGTTGGGGGTAGAAGTACTTAAAGGGACGGCAGCGCTAGTAGATCCTTGGACCGTCAAAATTGTCCATAGTAGTGGCAGCGAGAAAAATCTGACGGCTCGGGCAATTGTGTTAGCTGCGGGTGCTGAGCCTATTGTACCGCCTTTTCCTGGGTTGGATAGGGTGAGCTATCTCACCAGTGATACTCTGTGGGAGCGGCTTTCTCAGCTACAAGCGCCTCCGCAGCGACTCACACTACTAGGTGGCGGCGCTATTGGCTGTGAACTGGCTCAGGCACTGGCTAGGCTTGGCTCGGAGATCACACTGGTTGAAAGGGCCCGTGTTATTTTGCCGGAGTTGGATCGTGAGGTTTCCGCTGCAGTAACAGTGGCGCTTGAGGCCGAAGGGGTAACACTGTTAACCGGCCATGAGGCGGTTGAATTTGAAGGAGGTTCTGATCAGAAGGGCGGCGTGCTGGTTTTACGTAATGCTGAAGGCCGGGTAAAGATTGAGTTTGATGAGGTGATACTGGCTCTGGGAAGGCGAGCCAAAACTACAGGCATGGGATTGGAAAAGCTGCAACTGCTGGAAAATGGCAAGCTGAAACTCGATGACTGTCTGCGTACGCGTTATCCGCATATCCTCGCTGCGGGAGACATGGCGGGGCCCTATCAGTTCACGCATATGGCTTCTTACCAGGCATGGTATGCCGCTGTAAATGGTCTGTTTGGGGATATCAAAAAATTTGCAGTGGATTATTCACTGGTGCCCAGTGCGGTATTTGTTGATCCGGAAGTTGCCAGCGTGGGTTTAAGTGAGGGGAAGGCCCGGGAGCAGGGTATAGATTACGAGATTACCCGTTACAATATTGGAGATCTGGATCGTGCTATTGTCGATGGTGCAGCTCGGGGATTTGTCAAAGTACTGACGGCCAGAGGTAAAGATAAAATATTGGGTGTTTCTATTGTCGGGGAAAATGCTGCTGAATTAATTTCGGAATTTATATTGGCGATGAAATATGGATTGGGGCTGAATAAAATTCTTTCGACCATTCATATTTATCCCACCATGAGTGAGGCGAATAAATTTGTAGCCGGAAATTGGAAGCGAGCTCACGCCCCCGCGGCTGTTTTGCGTTTATTAGCCGTATTTAATCGCTGGAGAAGAAAATAATGCGCTTTAGTGTGGTCGTGCCCCTGTTAAATGAAAAGGCTCAGTTGGTCGCACTACTGACGCATTTGCGTGAGCTCGAGTCGCACGGGAATTGCGAGATTATCGTCGTGGATGGCGGTAGTACCGATGGTAGTGTTGAGATGTTGCAGCAGTCAGGGCTGCGGCTAGTATATTCTGCGCGGGGCAGGGCAGTACAAATGAACGCTGGTGCTGTGATGGCCCGCGGAGATTGGTTACTGTTTTTGCATGCGGATACCCGGCTTGCAAACGATGCTCTCGTTTCATTGGAAAAAAATACTGAGCGGGAAAGTGTTCAGTGGGGGCGTTTCGATATTTCTATAGAGGGTGCTAGCTGGTGGTTTCCACTGATAGCAGGCATGATTAACCTGAGGTCCCGCCTTAGCGGTATTGCTACGGGAGATCAGGCTATCTTTGTACGGCGCTCGCTGTTTGAGGCTTCGGGAGGGTTTCCCCCCCAACCTCTGATGGAAGACATCGAATTGAGTCGCCGGTTATTGCGAAAGTCCCGCCCTTATTGTCTGTGCCAAAAAGCAAAAACATCCGGACGTCGCTGGCAGAAATTTGGTGTGCTACGCACGGTCCTGTTGATGTGGCGTCTGCGCTTCGATTACTGGCGCGGCGTCTCTGCAGAGTCCCTGGCCAAGCGCTACCAATAGCGGCGGGTAAAAATATGAATACCGATCTGCGCTTAATTGTGTTGGCCAAAGCGCCCTTGCCCGGATATGCGAAAACGCGTCTGATACCGGCCTTGGGGGAGAGTGGTGCTGCTGAGTTGGCCGAGAGGCTTTTGTTACAGACTTTAACGGCTTGTATTGAGGCGGAATTAGGCGCGGTGGAATTACATGTCGCCCCCGCTCCATCACACTCGTATTGGCAGAATTTCTCGCTGCCTGAAGGCGTTACCTTGCATGGACAGGTCGATGGCGATCTGGGTCGACGTCTGTGGCGGGCAACCGATATTGCCAGGGAGGCTGGCTCTCGGGTTTTGCTCCTGGGCACTGATTGTCCGGGGCTCACATCTGCACGTTTGCGTACAGCAGTGGCAGAGTTGAGGCGCTGGGATGTCGTGATGTATCCAGCCCTGGATGGCGGCTACACACTACTTGGGCTCAGTTGTATAAAGCGCAGGTTATTTGAGGATATTCATTGGAGTACCTCAGAGGTGGCCGCACAAACCCTTGAAAGAATGAGTGAGTGCGGTCTTGAGTGTCTGGAGCTGGAAGCGCTTGCCGATATTGATGAGCCGGAGGACTTACGCCACTTGCCTGACAGCTTGCGGGAGAACAGATAGCGCCTTGTCACCTTACAGGGCGGGTGCAGCACTGGCCTTGGCTTCCAATGCCACATTATCTATGAGAGTGCCGGCAGCGTCATCGTTGGCTGCCGCCAGGCGCTGTTCTTTAATACGACTGCTCCAGCTCAACAGAGCTTGATAGTGGCGGATATTTTGCACGTAAGTTACCGGCTCCCAGCCGCGGGCGTAGCCGTGCCGGGTGGTCTTGTAGTGCTGTCGTTTAGACAGGAGTGGCAAGTGCTCGCGTACATCGGGCCATAAGTCGGGATTGCCGCCCATGCGTTCGGTAAGAACGCGGGCGTCTTCCAGGTGGCCGTAGCCGACGTTGTAGGCGGCCAGGGCCATCCAGGTCCTGTCGGGCTCACGGATACGTTCAGACAGTTTATTGCGGATTTGCACGATATAGCGGGCGCCGCCCTCGATACTTTCTTCCGGGTTGAGACGATTGACCCCCAGCTCCTTGGCGGTATTCAGGGTGAGCATCATTAGGCCGCGCACACCGGTGCGCGAGCGTGCGCGTGGGTTCCAGTAGGACTCCTGGTAGCTGAGCGCTGCCAGTAGGTGCCAGTCAAGCTCGTATTGGTTGGCCACTTTCTGCATGGTGACGCGCCACTGGGGCAGGCGTTCGCGGCTGCGCTTGGCAAAGGCCTGGGCGCCGCCGACATTCAGGTCACTGACGTGTCCGAAAAATTCCTCTCGTAGCTGAGCGATCATGCCGTTGGTGTTGGCGCGCAACATAAAGCGACGCGCACTGCGGTATAGGCTGTCGTCATCACTTTGTGGGAATGCCCAAGACACTGGCTGGAACTGGGTCAGGTTAAAGGCGATGGCCGTGTTGGGATAGAGGCCGCGGTGAACGGCGTAGGCATTGGAATCTACAATGGCGTAACTGTATTTTCCCTGCTGTACCATCTCGACCAGTTCCATCGCATCCACATCGGACACTTCCTCCCATTTCAGTTCGGTATGGCGGGTGGATAGCTTTTTCATTTCTTCGGCGTGAGCACTGCCGGCAATAACCGCAACTTTTTTACCGTTGAGATCACTGGTCTTGCGAGGACGTTCCTCGCCCACCCGGTAGATAACCTGCTGGCGAATTTCAAAATAGGAGGGGGTAAAACGCACCTGCTCGCGGCGCTCCGGAGTCACCGTGAGGCCGGCGGCAGCAAAGTGGGCGCCATCTTCAGGATCTCGCAGGTGTTCAAACATTTCGTCGAGGTCGTGCACGTCGCGAATCACCAGTTTTACTCCCAGCTCTTCGGCAAAGGCATGCAACATACCGTATTCAAAACCGGTGGGGTTACCACTGGCATCTTCGTAATAGGTAGTGGGACCATTTTGTGAAAGGACAACCAGCTCGCCGGAAGCCTTGACGCGCTCCAGGGTGTTGGGTGCTTTGCTGGCCACCAGTAGGGAGGCGCAGCAGGAAAGTACGAGCCCTTTGCACAGGCGGCGGACATAGCGCAGCATACGGCTTTTCATCATCATAGGCTGTCCCCTTTAGCTAGTCCGTTGGTTTTATCGCTGTTATACCTAAGGCTTGGTACGAGCGGCCTAGCCTCTATTATGGGGCTAAAGCTGGCGCAGCTCGCCAATTTTACATTATTTGACGACAATCTGCCCAGTTTGGCTTTTGAACACTGTGATCTGCCCGCTTGCAAAGCTGTCCTGACTTTTGTAGTGGTTATATTTATGGTGCGAAGTTGGTTTATTTATGATCAAGTTTGTTTGTCTTTTGAACATTAAGGCCACTAAATAGTTCATGTGTCTCCAAGTGTCGGGCGGATGTGTTGGAGTGGCGATGCTTCAGGTACAATTGCGCCTCTCAAATTTCCGGGGCTTGTGCGATGTATCTTTCGTGCAATTTCTCTCATTCAGACAAGAGGCAATCTCCCGCAATGCTAGTTCTGCGTGGTGCTCCCGCACTGTCGAAATTCCGCCATAAAAAACTTCTCAATCAACTGCGCGCGCTGCAACCGAGTATCGGTGATCTTTACGCCGAGTTCGTGCACTTTGCCGATAGCGACACACTGGATAATAAGGAGATGGTGCTGCTTGAGCGGCTGCTCCAGTACGGTCCGACTGAAGAAAAGCATGAGCCGAAAGGCGAATTGATTCTGGTAGTGCCGCGTCCCGGTACTATCTCTCCTTGGTCCTCTAAGGCCACCGACATTGCTCACAATGCCGGTCTTATTAACATCCACCGCCTGGAGCGGGGAGTCGCCTACTACGTGACTGGCGTCGAATTAACTGAAGCGGAACGCCATATTCTGGCCGCCTGTTTACACGATCGCATGGTTGAGACGGTGTTTACCGATTTTGATCAGGCCGGCGAGCTGTTTATCGAAGAAGGCCCCCGCCCACTGCGCGCGGTGGATATTCTCGAAGGTGGCCGCGAAGCCCTGGAAGATGCCAACATTACCTTGGGCTTGGCTCTGGCCGAAGATGAGATTGATTACCTGCTCACCAGTTTCCAAGAGCTGGAGCGCAATCCTACCGACGTGGAGCTGATGATGTTCGCCCAGGCGAACTCCGAGCACTGTCGTCACAAGATCTTCAATGCCACTTGGACCATCGATGGCGAAGAAATGCCGCACTCCTTATTTGGCATGATTAAAAACACCTACCAGAAAGGCGGTGAAAACGTCTTGTCTGCCTACGCAGATAACGCCGCGGTGGTGGCGGGCAGCGTAGCGGGGCGTTTTTATCCGGACCCCGACAGCAAAGAGTACGGTTTTAGCAGCGAAGCGATTCATCTGTTGATGAAAGTGGAGACCCACAACCACCCCACAGCGATTGCTCCCTTCGCCGGAGCGGGTACCGGTGCCGGTGGTGAAATCCGCGATGAGGGTGCGGTTGGCCGCGGCTCAAAGCCAAAAGTGGGTTTGAGTGGCTTTACCGTTTCCAACCTGCAGATCCCCGGTTGGGAGCAGCCTTGGGAATCCAATTACGGCAAGCCCGAGCGCATTGTTACCGCTCTGGATATTATGATCGAGGGCCCCATAGGCGGCGCCGCGTTTAACAACGAATTTGGCCGCCCGAATATTTGCGGTTACTTCCGTACTTTTGAAGAGAATTTTGATGGCGAGCGCCGTGGCTACCACAAGCCAATTATGCTCGCCGGTGGCTACGGCAATATCCGCGAAGAGCATGTCGATAAGCCTGAATTTTCCCCCGGCGCCAAGCTGGTAGCACTGGGTGGCCCGGCGATGCTAATCGGCCTCGGTGGCGGTGCGGCTTCTAGTATGGCCAGCGGTTCCAGTTCTGAGGATCTGGACTTCGCCTCGGTACAGCGTCAGAACCCGGAAATCGAGCGTCGCTGCCAGGAAGTGATCGACCAGTGCTGGCAGTTGGGCGAGAACAACCCCATTGCCTTTATCCACGATGTAGGCGCGGGCGGCCTGTCCAATGCTTTCCCCGAACTGGTGAAAGACGGCGGCACCGGCGGCAACTTTGAGCTGCGTAATATTCCCTGTGATGAGCCGGGTATGAGCCCGCTGGAAATCTGGTGTAATGAATCTCAGGAGCGCTATGTACTGGCAGTCATGCCGGAAGACCTGCTGCGCTTCGAGCAAATCTGTGAGCGCGAGCGCGCACCTTTTGCGGTTGTGGGTGAAGCCACCGAAGACAAGCACCTGCTGTTGAACGACACCCAGTTCGAGTCCAAGCCGGTCGATCTGCCCATGTCTGTGCTGTTTGGCAAACCGCCGCGTATGCACCGGGAGGCAGAAACGCGTCAGGCTGAAAGCAAAGCATTCTCCACTGCGGATATCGACCTGAATGAAGCCGCAGAGCGCGTATTGCGCCTGCCCACCGTGGCGAGCAAGAGTTTCCTGATCACCATTGGCGACCGCACCGTAACTGGCCAGGTAGCCCGTGATCAGATGGTCGGCCCCTGGCAGGTGCCTGTGGCGGATTGCGCCGTAACCACCGTCGCCTACGACAGCTATGCCGGCGAAGCCATGTCCATGGGAGAACGCACTCCGGTAGCATTGCTGGACGCTCCAGCTTCCGGCCGTTTGGCCGTGGGTGAGGCGATTACCAATATCGCCTGTACCCCGGTGAAGCAACTTTCCGATATTAAACTCTCTGCCAACTGGATGTGTGCGGCAGGCCACCCCGGTGAAGAGGATAAACTCTATCGCACCGTAGAGGCGGTGGGCATGGAACTGTGCCCGGAGCTCAATATCACCATCCCGGTGGGCAAGGATTCCATGTCCATGCGCACAGCCTGGGAGGAAGATGGAGAGCAGAAGGCGGTAACTGCACCGCTGTCCCTGGTAATTTCCGCCTTCACTCCAGTCACCGATGTTCGCAAAACCGTTACTCCGCAGCTGCGCACCGATAAGGGGGAGAGTGAACTGCTGTTGATTGACCTGGGTGCCGGTAAAAATCGCTTAGGCGGCTCCTGTCTGGCTCAGGTCTACAACGAGCTGGGCGATAAGCCTGCGGACCTGGATGATGCCAAGAAGCTGAAAGGTTTCTTCGAGGTGGTACAGCAGGCTCTGAACGAAGACCTGATCATGGCTTACCACGATCGCGCCGACGGCGGTCTCTTTACTACCCTAGCGGAAATGGGCTTTGCCGGCCGTATGGGTATGGATGTGGAAATCTACGAGCTCGGCGAAGATCCGATTGCCGCACTGTTCAGTGAAGAGTTGGGGGCGGTGTTACAGGTGCCCGCGTGCGAAGCGGATATGCTGGTACAGCGCTTTTCCGCTGCCGGCGTGCCTACTCACAAGATCGGTTACCTGAATAACAATGAGCACCTGTGTATCACCAATAACGGTGTTGAAATCTTCAAGCGCTCCCGTGCCGAACTGCAGCAGATCTGGTCGGAGACCAGCTTCCGTATCCAGTCTTTGCGCGATAACGCCGAGTGTGCTGAGCAGGAATTTGCTTCTATCATCGAGGAAGATCCGGGCCTTTCGGCTAGTCTCACCTTCGATATTAACGAAGATATTAGCGCGCCTTATATCGCCAAAGGTCTTCGACCGAAAGTCGCCGTGCTGCGTGAGCAAGGTGTAAACAGTCAGGTGGAAATGGCGCATTCCTTCCACCGCGCTGGCTTTAAGGCTGTCGACGTTCATATGAGCGATATCCTTGCCGGCCGTGTGGCCCTGGATGAATTTAAGGGCTTGGTGGGTTGTGGTGGTTTCTCTTACGGTGACGTGCTCGGCGCCGGAGAGGGCTGGGCCAAGACCATTCTGTTTAACCAGCGCGCCCGCGATCAGTTTGAGGGTTTCTTTAATCGCCAGGATACCTTCGGCCTGGGGGTGTGTAACGGCTGTCAGATGTTCTCGGTGATCAAAGAGCTGATCCCCGGTGCCGATCACTGGCCACGTTTTGTACGCAACCTGTCCGAGCAATATGAAGCGCGCTTTGCCCAGGTGGGTGTGGAGGAGTCTCCTTCGGTGCTATTCAAGGGGATGGCTGGCACTTACATGCCGGTAGCAGTTGCCCATGGTGAGGGCCGGGTGGAATTTGCGGACCAGCAGGCACTGGAACAATGTGAAGCTTCCGGCACCATCGCCATGCGTTACCTGAATAACAAAGGTGAGATTAGCCAAACCTATCCGGCCAACCCGAATGGCTCGGTCAATGGCATTACCTCCCTGTGTTCCGAGGATGGGCGCGTTACTATCATGATGCCACACCCGGAGCGGGTCGCGCGTGCGGTTAGCAATAGCTGGCACCCCGACGAGTGGAAAGAGGACTCCGGTTGGATGCGCCTGTTCCGCAATGCGCGGGTATTTGTGGACTGACAGTGAGGTTGAAAAAGGTCTTCCAGGCCTTTTTCAACCTGGGTTTACGGCGCATATGCGTGAACCTTTTACGACCAGCTAAGCACTTAACAGTTTGATCTGCGGCCCGAGCTTCCCTGTTCGGGTTGGCAGGCTGTCGACAACTATTTTTTGGATGGTGATTGATCTCTTGCGCAAATCATCCCGCAAGCCACTCGGCGATCCGCTTTTGTTCTTGTTGCTTTTCCCGCCTTTTATCGGGAACATTTGATTTTCCCTGCTACACTTAAACGATTATTCGAAATAACGTTTTTAGCTATGATGCAATTTTCTGTTGTATTTGCAGAGTACTTGCTCATTGCCCCAGCCAATACCTTCCCGGGTTACGGGTCCACACTAAATACCATTCGGCCCTTTTTTAACTGCACATTTTTCCTGTTCAGAATTAAGTGGTATCTGACGGTTTTATTCCTGCCCCAAAAAAAGTAATTAAGGAGAATATTATGGCGTACAACGAAACGCTGGTTGAGAAGGTGCGCAAATTACTTCAAAAGAGTGAAGGTCTCAGTGAGAAGCAGATGTTCGGCGGACTCGCTTTCATGTTAAATGGCAATATGGCTTGTGGTGTTGTCGGTGAGGAACTTATGGTTCGTGTTGGGCCGGAGGACTATCAGACCGCACTGGCAGAGAGATATACCAGGCCTATGGATTATACCGGGCGGCCGCTGAAAGGTATGGTGTATGTGGAAGAAGATGCTGTTGCAGAAAATTTGGATAACTGGGTAAGTCGCGGAGCTGTATTTGCCGGGTCCTTGCCCCCGAAATAATAAAGTCAGTGCATCTCAATAGGCGAGAGGATTTCACTCTGTTGTGTAGTGACTGATTGTCGGCCACTAAAAATTTTGGAGCATTGTTTTTTCTCGCGAAAATCTCTGGGCTGCCTACAGTCAGCGAAATCATGGGGCTATTCAGAAGATTAAGGCTTTCCGTGGCCTTTCCCAATTGGGTTTTCGGCCTATGTCTACAAGCCATGTACAGCAAATTTAGCACTCACCAGCTGATTTGTGGCCAAAACATCCATGTTGGCGTTGGCAGGCTGTAGAAAAATACTATTTTCAATAGCTTGCTAAAGGCCTTGGTTGATGCATTTTACAGCTGTTAGAAAGGATTTTGATTATGTATTTTATCGAATTGAATAACGGTGTTGAGATTCCTCAATTGGGTATGGGGATGGCTGCAATTGGCAGTTGGCAGCAGGATGATGAATATGTAAGCGAAGTTATTTTAAAAGCCATATCCCTAGGCTATCGACATTTCGACACGGCGTCCGTATACGGTAATGAGCGAGCCTTGGGGCGTGCACTCAAAGAGTCTGGATTGCCGCGAGAAGAATTGTTCATTACCAGTAAAGTTTGGGATACAGAGCAGGGCAATACGAAAACCCATGATGCTTTTGCCCGTAGTCTGGAGCGCCTTCAGTTAGAGTATTTGGACTTATATCTGGTCCACTGGCCGGTACCGGCCTATACAAGAGAGACTTGGGAGGCGATGGAAGCGCTTTACCAGCAAAAGAAAGTACGCGCCCTGGGACTTTCCAATTTCCGTAAATCCGATATTGAGCAGTTAGCTACCTTTGCCGAAGTGCGCCCGGTATGTAACCAGATTGAGTTGCACCCTTACTTTACTCAGCAACCTTTGGTGGATTATTGCCAATTTCACAAAATTGCGATCAGTTGCTGGGCTCCTTTGGGATCGGGTTCAGCTTGGAGTGCAGTGAGTGAACATGAAAAGCCGCTGGTAGATCCTGTCATTTTAGAGATAGCCAAGGATCATGATGTGGGGCCCGGGCAGATTATTCTAAAGTGGAATATTCAGCAGCATCGAATCGTTATTCCCAAGTCTGAAAGTTTGGAAAATATGCGTAATAATTTTTTATTGTCGAATTTCAACTTAAGCCACTCGGAAATTAATTCTATCAACGAATTAAATTGTAATAAGAGATTGGGTGGTGATCCCGATTACGCTAATCAAACACATGTAATGGTGAAGGTTCCAGATTGAGGCGGGATTATTGTCCCCCCCTCATTGCCATTTTATCCAGAATGACATAGGTTGCTATGGCACAGGCGGAGGCTACATTCATTGAGGAGTTAACCCCTAGCATAGGGATATGAACAATAGTATCCACCATTTTTAAGAGTGCAGTCCCGACTCCATCTTTTTCCGACCCCAATATCAAACATACCTTCTCATTATGGAGAATAGGCAGTTGTCTGAGCTCGATGCTATTTGAAGCAATTTCCAGACAGATCAGACGATAACCACGATCTCGTAGCATTTGCGCTGTATCAAGTGCCGATTGACGATACTCATAGGGAACATATTTTTCCGTTGACCTGGAAATTTTTCGAATTTTTGAGTTGGGTGGTACCAGGCTTTCACCAGTTAGATAAATTTTTTCAACTCCCAGCGCATCGGCAATTCGAAACAGCCCACCTACATTACTGGGTGTACCGATATTCGTGGCCAGAAAACACAAGGGGTGAGTACTTGCGGTTGGTTGGTGGCTGCTATGGTCTATTTGCATATCGAGTCGTTACTGCTAAATCGATAAGGGAAGCTTATGCTCCCCCGTGGTGATGTCGGTGTTTGTAGAGATTTGAACCGTCTATTGGCTGCTTTCAGCTATCTCAAGGGCTTCCTCGGCGACGCGTTGGGCAGAGGCCTGTCGGTTGCGCATTTGTTCAACCAGTGACGGCTCCCGGTTGGCTTTTTGGTTTTGTAGATGTATCGCCTGTCGATAAACTTGATCGGATACGATAAATTCTTCTGCTCTTTGGTTAATTTCGCTGTAACGCGTGTTCAGTTCGGAGATTTTTTTAGACAGATGCTCCAGGTCCAGAATGCGATCAAAGTAAAGAGCAATCAAGCGTTCACATTCCCTGGCAATCGCCAGGTACTCATTGCCGACTTGGCGATGCCCCTCATAGTTCTTTTTAAAGTTAAAAAAGGTTTGCACACCACCCAGTAAGGCAGCCAGAAGTGCTAAAGCTGCGCCGGTCCATTTGGTCCAGTCCGGTAGTTCCGCGTTGATTAGCGAGAAGAATAGCGAGCCGAGAAACAGGTTTACAACCACGATAGGAACGCCGCAAAGCACGTGCAGGTTGCGCCCCTTCATGGATGCGCGAAAGTGGCTGTGCTTGCACAGGTGGGCATTCCAGCGGAGCTTTTCCAGGACTTCCACTGTATTGGGTATATTACTCATGCTTCCCTTCCATCTTCTCTTAATGACTAGCTATTGTGGGCGATAGTTTGACGGATACCAACAAGATGTACAGGGCGGCAGGGTACCGGTGCTTAAAGAAGGGCGTTCAGTGATTAGATTGATGATTGAGCCTTGATTGTCATGTAAGCAAGTACTTGCGTACAAGGCTCTAGCATTTCTCAGTGGGGTTAGAAGCTGTCAGTCACGCCGACGGCTGAAAGGTTGGCACTTTCATCGCGTATCTCGTAGATAGTGTGTGCCAGGCTAATCCCCCAGTCGCCAGTTAACCAGTTTACTTCAGCGCCATAGTAGGGGTTACTGCTACTATTTTTGGCGCTGTTCCAGCTGTAACTTCTATCGAGGGGTTCCGCTCCTAAAAACTCTTCAGGCTCGTTATAGAAGTTGAGAATGCCCGTTTCCTCAACTTGCCCACTTGAGTCCTCACATCACATATGAACGCCCAAGCGAATACCAGCACTCAGGTTTTACTGGAGCTCTTTGGTGAGAACGAGGCTCAGGCCATATGATTTGTATTTTCTTTCGCTTTGCCTCTCGTGTTTGTAGTCTGCGATGACTATCACATCATCACTAGCGTAATAGTACTTGTATCCAGTACCTTGGAACTCATATCCCCTGCAAATATCACCCAGGTTGGCCATGGAACCTTCAATTGACAGGGATTCATTGATCCGATAGCCAAAAGTGAAGGCGTAACCCCTTAGGTTAGGCTCTTCTCGAATCGCATAAGCGTCTTCAGAGTTCAGGCTCATGTGCCCAAGAGAAGTCTTTAGGTAAGAGGGTTGCTCTTCAGCGTTAACACTGACGCAGATCAGTGCGATAAGGGAGACGAGTGCGATGTGCTTCAAGGGGTACCTCTAAAAACGTTGGTTGTGTGCCGATACAGACTGCAGAATGATGGCAAGACCAATGTTACTTGTGAATAAAATTTAAGCGCATCATTAAGTTGGAGAAAGAATGAAATGAATGGAATGTCATATTTTAGATTCGTACATGAATGGCTAATAGGATTTTTGATTTCAACCTACTTAAAAGGTGGGTTGAGTCCAAGCCGCCAATCTTTTGATGACATTTTTGACTCCTAAAACAGCACCTGTTACATTTTTTCCCCATTGGATTTTACTTTCTATGCTGTTCCCCGCTTAAAAAAAAGCTGCTCAAACTGGTAACTTTCTTGTATTTTGTTTGGCCACTTGGAAGAAGTGGTTGTTGCTTTTCCAAGATTCAAACCAATAAGAAACTTAACCCTTGGGTAATGGGGAAAATATGTCGATTGTACGGCAGCGCTTTATTGCATTAGGACCACTTTTTGCAGTGGCTTTCTATCTATTTTTAACCGCGATGGGGATACAGTACCTGCCTGCAGTAACTGCGGCGATTACTTTACTCACCGTCATTTGGTGGGTTACTGAGGCTCTGCCGATCCCGGCAACGTCGCTGGTGCCACTGGTGTTATTGCCCCTTTTTGGAGTGACTGATCATCGGGAAGTGGCAGCATCTCTGGGCAGTCATGTGATCCTGCTGTTAATGGGCGCTTTTATCTTATCCAAAGCCCTGGAAAAGAGTGGGGCCCACGAGCGGCTAGCGCTCTATATGCTGAGAATTGTCGGGGTCTCCAGTGGTCGCAGATTGGTGTTCGGATTTATGTTGGCGGCGGGCTTTCTCAGTATGTGGATTTCCAATACCGCCACAACATTGATGATGCTCCCGATTGCCCTGGCAATCCTTTCCCGGATCAACGATGAACGCTTGAGTATCGCTTTGATATTAGGTATCGCCTACGCCGCGAGTTTGGGCGGCGTAGGGACGCCACTGGGAACACCGCCCAATGTTATTTTTATGGGGGTTTACGAGGAAGTGACGGGGCGTGAGTTTAGTTTTCTGGAATGGATGAAAATAGGTATTCCGGTTGCTCTGGTAACGTTGCCCATAATGGCCCTCTGGCTCACCCGCAATATTCACCTTAAAAACGAAATTGAACTTCCAGCAGTGGGCGAGTGGCGGGCGGAAGAAAAGCGCACGCTGATGGTGTTCGCCGCTGCGATTCTGTTGTGGGTAACACGCAATGCGCCTTTGGGTGGCTGGAGTGACCTGATTGGTGTTGATTCAGCGGGTGACGGTACTGTCGCTCTCGCTGCGGTGATCACTATGTTCCTGGTCCCTAACGGCAAAGGTGGACGCTTATTGGACTGGCAGACAGCTGAAACCATACCCTGGGGAATGTTACTGCTGTTTGCTGGCGGTATTGCTCTGGCAAAAGGATTCTCCACTTCTGGCTTGAGCGATATGCTCGGCAACGGGCTCACTTTCCTCACAGCGATGCCGCTCTGGCTAATGCTTGTACTGCTATGTCTGGGTGTAACATTCCTGACAGAAATCACCAGTAATACGGCAACTGCCACGCTATTGATGCCAATTCTCGCAGTAGCGGCCACTTCAGCGGGGTTTGAGCCCATGGTTTTAATGATACCCGCAGCGATGAGTGCGAGTTGTGCCTTTATGCTGCCGGTGGCCACTGCGCCCAACGCCATTGCCTATGGCACAGGAAAGATTCGGATACAGGATATGGTGCGTGAAGGTGCTGTGCTTAGTGTGACAGCATCGCTGATTATTGCGGGAATGAGCTGGTTGATATTGGCCGGGTAGTTTCTGCCTTACGCAAAGTATCTTAAAATCAACAAGAGTATAACTAGCTCGAGGTCTGATTGAACCTGTAGCTCAGGTAAATTCGATTTTGGTAAAGTGTATTTACTAGCTGGTCGGAAGTTAAGAGTAGATTCTTTTCCCGTCTTTCTAGTATCTGGGAGACAGCAGCGTATCGTTGTCATACAGAAGTAGTGGTGAAAAAAGCAGAATATATGGTTGCTGTAGGCAAGTCTGGGTTTACAAGCCTTGAGGAGAAAGTCAGCCAAATGCTCAATGAAGGGTGGAAGCCTGTCGGTGGACTTGCCTTCAATGCAGGCTATCCGTATCAGGCCATGGCCCGCGTCGTCACAGTATCACAGCGTCCGGCAAAGCAATCGGGGTATGAAAAGCAAACCGAAGAGAAATCTGGCGCAAGAAAAAAGCTTGATGCTCAGGAAGCTATGCGGCTCGTTGATGAGCTGACCTAGTTGGACGAACTGACCTAGAAAGGTTTATGGATGCTCGCCATTTGTTAAAAAATACTATTCAACAGGTGACGAATGAATATAAAAATACATCGACTGGAAGGGTAGCAATAAATGAGAAATACTACAGCAGTCCTAATGCTCGCTATAGGCTTGGTGGGCTGTGGCGAAGCGGACAAAGAGCAGAAAATCCAGGAGGAGGAAATGACCTCATCCACCGGGCAGGCCTCTGCGCCGATGGCCCAGAAGGTCCCCCATAAGATGTTGATACATGGCCATGAGCGTGTCGATAACTACTATTGGATGCGCGATGATGAGCGCAAGGCCCCGGAAGTTATTGCTCACCTGGAAGCGGAAAATGCTTATACCGATTCGGTTATGCAGCACACCAAGGCATTGCAAGACGCACTATTCGAAGAAATGACCGGTCGCTTGGAGAAAGATAAATCTACGGTACCGGTTTATTACAATGGCTATTGGTACCACACCCGCTACCTACCAGAAAAAGAATATGCAGTTCATGCACGGCGCAAAGGCACTCAGGAGGCCCCTGAGGAGGTGATGTTGGATGTCAATGCGCTGGCACAAGATAGTGGCTATTTCAGTGTTGGGCGGTTGGCAGTTTCTCCCAGTAATCAGTTGTTGGCCTACCCAGAGGACAATATGGGGCGACGTGTTTACACGATTCGCTTCAAAAACTTAAAAACCGGTGAGTTATTGCCGGACAAGCTGGAGAACGCTTCACCGGTAGCTGTTTGGGCAAATGACAATCGGACTGTGTTCTATATCAATAAAGATCGGCAGACTCTCCTTGGCTATCAGGTAATGCGCCATAAGTTGGGTACACCACAGAGTGAGGATGTGATGGTGTACGAGGAGGCTGACAAAGCCTTCTATACCTGGATCTCCAAGTCCAGAGATGGAACTCAGGTGAATATTCACCACAGTTCTACTACCAGCAGTGGTCAGTCAATTTTGAATGCGGAAACGCCTTTGGCTGAGTTTTCTCCTCTCTATCCTCGTGAGAAAGGCCATGAATATTCAGCTCAAAAATTAGGGAGCAACTTTTATATTCTGACTAACTGGCAGGCGGAGAATTTCCGCCTGATGAAAGTCGCCACGCAGAGCGCGGCAGATAAATCCAAATGGAAGGATGTCATACCTCATAACAGCAAAGTTTTACTGGAAGACTTTACATTATTTGATCAACACTTGGCTCTGATAGAGCGGAAGAGTGGTCAGACTGGATTGAGGATTATTAATCTGGAAAATGATAAGGATCTTCAGGTAGGTTTTAATGATCCAGTTTATCAATTGAGTTTGAGCGCAAATCCCAACCTGGATTCCGATAGTGTGCGGATCTCTTATTCCAGTTTGACCACACCTAAAAGTGTGTATCAGGCCGAGCTGGATAGTGGGGAGTTACAGCTGTTGAAGCAGGATAAAATTCCGGGTGGTTTTGATCCAGAGTATTATCAGAGTGAAGGAATTCTGATAACTGCGCGAGATGGAGTAAAAGTACCGGTTTCTTTGGTTTATTGTAAAGATAAATTTAAACATGACGGCACCAATCCACTGCTGCAGTATGCCTATGGTTCCTACGGTAGTACAGTAGACCCTCGATTCCGATCTTCAGTCGTTTCCCTTCTTGATCGTGGCTTTGTATTTGCCATAGCGCATATTCGTGGTGGTCAGAAGTTGGGAAGAGCATGGTATGAAGATGGAAAGATGTTCAACAAAAAGAATACTTTCACCGACTTTGTCGATGTCACTAAGGGTTTGACTCAGCTAAAATATGGTGCTTCCGATAAGATCTTTGCTTCCGGCGGGAGTGCCGGAGGGCTGCTGATGGGCGCGGTAGTGAATATGGCCCCGGACTTATACCGAGGTGTTACTGCAGCTGTGCCGTTTGTCGATGTTGTGACCACCATGCTGGATGAATCAATTCCTTTGACGGTCAATGAGTACGATGAGTGGGGAAATCCCAATAATAAAGATAGCTATGAATATATGCTGTCTTACTCTCCCTATGATCAGGTAAAGGCTCAGGATTACCCCAATATTTTGGTAACCACTGGTCTGCATGACTCTCAGGTGCAATATTTTGAACCCATGAAATGGGTGGCAAAATTGCGTGAACTAAAAACGGATAAGAACCAGCTGTTATTTAATGTGAATATGGAGGCTGGGCATGGTGGCTCATCCGGCCGCTTCCGCCGTTATCACGAAACGGCCTTGCAGTATGCATTTTATTTGGACCTGCTGGGTGTGGGTGAGGCTGCAGCCAGAGTTGAGTGACCTCCATTGCAAAAGTTTAAAAATTTGCCCTGATATCAAGAAGGTTGAATATAGAAATTGAAAAAAGGGAAGCTAAGCTTCCCTTTTTTGTCTGCTGCGTCATTGCATTATTGCGGTTCAGAATGAAAATGGGGGGTGGAAATTTTCTGGTGTCCAGGGTTTTCATTCGCCTTCCTTTTTTTCTGAAAGCATTCTTGTTTTTGGATTTCCACGCAGTAGGGAAGCTGTTGGTCGAAGATTAAGTGGAGTTCTTATTTTTTTAAAACTTGAATATTCTAGTCTTTTCTCATAAGTTAAAAATTTATTTTGATTTCCCAGCTTGCCTTACACCCTTAATAGTGAGTGTCTTACGTTATCATTTGTGACATGTGATTGTTTGTTGTGAGTTACATTTGTATTTTCTGGTCAGCAAGCCTAGAGGTAGAGTCATGCTGAGATGGGCTGGGAGTTTGATAAGGAAGACGCTTTTAACTTTAGCACCCATGGCAGGTGTTTATGCTTTGTTTTCCTATGTCTACAATAATTATTTTGCCCAGTCGGTGACCTTTAATAGAAAATTAATCTCGCACGATTCAGTCAGAAGTGTCGACTATCTTCAGGGGCGAGATCGGATCAAGGTGTTGATTGTGACAGGTGGCGGCGTTCGTGGTCTTATTCCTCTCTATGTTTTGCAGCATCTTGAGAGGGGGTTGGGGAGGCCGATAAATGAAGTTTTCGATGTGTTCGCTGGCGTGTCAACAGGAGCGGTTATAGCAACTGGTGTTAATATTCCAGGTGATGCTATCCCTGACCATTACGGCAAGAATATTTCACATTTGGAATATTTGATAAACGTTTATAAGGATGAGGCTGGTTACCTTTTTGGCCCACCATGGTATCACAAGCTATTAACCGGTGCGGGTCTTTTCTCACCCTCTTATTTCGGGGGGCGCTTGCATGAGGTTATGGAAAAATACTATACCAAGAGTCTTGGATTTACTGATCTGGAAAAGTATGTAATTGTTCCTTCGCTAAATATTGATAGTGGGGAGGTGTGCTTGTTTAAGAATCGGGGTGATACCGTTATGGATCTGCCCACCAATAGTTTGTATCAGTTAATGACGGCTGCAGTTAGCGCAGAAACAGCATTCCCTCCAGTTTCCTTTGAGGCTAATCGCACTGAATACAAAGCGCTACAATTTACTGATGCTGCTATTGAGATGAAGAGGTTTGGCAGTGTATTTGCAGATGCAGCTATAGCTATGAATAATCCAGCAAGCATGATACTACGTGATATTATTCGTGAGTTTCCGAATAAGGAGTACTATATTCTGGTTTTGTGTTCTGGATACCCGAGATTGCTCAGTTCAACTATTGGCTATCATTCTCTGCGAAAGTGGGGGCGCATACACTGGGCACGCGATGCATTGGCAAATATCCAGCGCTCAATGGATAAAAATCAACTTTACACATTGGAAATTGCCAAAGCCCTTTCGGGAAAGGGGCGGATTGAATACGATTATCTTAACGTCGATATTAATAAGCCCTTTGTAGGAATTTTTGACCATGATTTACTGGGGCATCTTCGGGGCTACTCCAATAAATTGATTGAAGAAAACAAATCCTGCATGCAGAAGATCCAGGCACCTTAACAAAATGGGATAATTTTAAGCGATTCTGGCCGCAAGCAGGTGGTCAGTCAAAATATAAAGGCGGTCTCTCATTTTTTGTTGCATTGGGAGTGTTAAGATAGAAACTTGTGATTCTCTTTTCTGATTTATTATATGCGTAACTTCACAACGATAGAGGCGCCGGTGATAGACCGGTTTGCAGGGCTGTCCCATATAAATCGGTGTAAAAACGAACAGAATAGACCTAAAATAGCCATCTTTTTTGAAGCATAGAGTGTTTTTTAGACAAAATGGATAGCGTTA
>NZ_JALBWM010000269.1 GCF_023895975.1 Microbulbifer okhotskensis | reverse complement strand
ACCAGAGCGCTGCTTGATCAGGCCTGTTGAACACCAGAATTGACAATAACTCTTGCGCCGCTCACTGCACCGAGATCGCAGTGTCAGGATTCAATAGCCGTGCTGCGCCAAGGCCGCAGGCATTTGTGGAGGGGACTCTGTGGGACGCCGTCAAATGGAGGAATGCTGACCTACCTCCGGCTCCAGGCGGTGGTGACCATCCCTTAGTGGCGGCCAACAATAGTTCGCCGATACGTGTGCGAAACTATGTGAATATCCAGTGCCCTGGGCGCACCGGTCGGATGCTATACGACGCGACGCAGAAAGACACGTGCCTTCAGCTCGCGCAGGCGGCCAATACAGTTTCTTATAATGCGTTGTTTACAAATCTCATTCAGCCAGCTAGTAATGGGGGAATGCCGAGGAACTTGCTTGCCGACACCTTTTACAATTGCGCTTTTAT
This sequence comes from Microbulbifer okhotskensis, assembly GCF_023895975.1. Lineage (GTDB taxonomy): Bacteria > Pseudomonadota > Gammaproteobacteria > Pseudomonadales > Cellvibrionaceae > Microbulbifer > Microbulbifer okhotskensis. The sequence goes on along the minus strand of NZ_JALBWM010000269.1, from coordinate 1,158 downwards.
GATGTTTCGAGGTTCTTCCCCTGTGTCTACTGCGGAAATGGGTTTCCATAATATCCTGGTTGCCAAGGATGGGAACACAGTCAAATATTATAACCCGAATGAACGTCAACCAGTTTGGAGGGCTGATGTTGGATGGAGAACGTTGCGTCATCAAAACGGTGGAGGGCATAGTTACGTTTGGAGTGGTATTGCAATCGAAATCACCTAGCAGTAAAATAGTAGTAGTTCAGACTTGATCTGACAGTTGCCGGTTTTTAAGGAGGTGCTCTGTCAGGTCAAATTCAGTTTACCGGTTTTTCCTTCCAGATGCTTTTTCCATCTTCAAGTGTTGTCATCGGTGTGCGGCCGCAACACCTTTTACACTGATGGGTACGGTTATTATTGTAATATGTGAGCCATTCGTCCAGATCCTTTTGTAGCTCTTCTATTGATCCATAGATTTTACGGCGTAATGAAGGTTGGCAGAACTCTTGAAGAATGGTTTTAATGAACCTGTGGTACATATTTTGGCAGAAGAGTCTGGGCACACAGAAGAGGCGATATCATCCGACGTATATAGCCATTTGCGCTACTTAGACGATGTCCACAAGGAAACACTTGTGGACATAGCGAAATCAATTCTCTCCCAGAAAAATGGTATTACGCTTCATGAATTGGCACTTGATATTGCCAACCTGCATGGCCTATCAGGGACAAGTAAGAAGCAACCCAAGCACATATTGGAATTACTCAACCTCTGGGCGGGAATTAAAAGAGATAATATTCATAAGCCAGTAGTTTGGCTATCACCGAATGACATCGTCGATGAAATCCCTTGGGCGGGCTCGCACCTTGGGAAGAGGAGAGGGACTGGGCAGAAATACCGCACCCTAAGCCATGGGACTTGCTCGATTGGCCATTGAAAAATCGCCAAAAAAACCTGTCGGATATATATTCAATGAATTCCAATTGAAACGCCGACACTCTAAGACCCTACAGTAGTTTCAAGCATGGGTTGACGGGGTTGCTGAAGAATCAACCGTGAAGTAGCTGAATGCATTCATGAGACTTTCTTATGACTACTGAAATAACTGTAAAGCGAGTTATTGAGGATTCCAATACTCCAATACTTCGGACAGTTTTAAGAGGCGAAATGGGTAGGAACCATGGACATGTACT
>NZ_JALBWM010000268.1 GCF_023895975.1 Microbulbifer okhotskensis | reverse complement strand
CGACCAGAGCGCTGCTTGATCAGGCCTGTTGAACACCAGAATTGACAATAACTCTACCTACCATTAGCTGACAGTAGTCGCTCCCGCTAAGGTCCAGGATCTTACAAGTGAGCTGGCCATCCAAGGCGCCCACAACTACACCACCGCTCACGGGTGTCATGGAGCGATCGACAATGAGAATGTCGCGGTCAAAGATGCCTACCCTTTGCATCGAGTCGCCATTGGCACGGGGCCGGCCGGGTGATTGGTGATTAGTTGCTCATCGAGGCTGAGGGGCTGCTCTTTGTGGTCCTCTGCTGGGGGGGAAAGCCGCAGCAGTAGAGTGGGGATAGATTCATGTGCTTTAGTGAAGTATTGTATGTACTCACAGTTCATTACAGCCAACCTAGCGAAGGTAAGTAACCTGTGCGCTCAGAGCGCACAGCTTTAAACTCAGGTTTACACCCTACTCCCTCTTCCTTTTCGCTCCCCGAATGATGTTGCACACCTCCTCACCTATCAGCTGTAAATCTATCTCCTTGGCGGCCGTATCTGTGGAGGCCGATAGGGAGATCAGGCACCATGAAGTGGCGCCGTTTTGCCAGTGCTTGTTATGAGTTTTCAACAAAATGTTTATCCGCTAACAAGCTAATTACATTTAAACCATATATAGTCCGACGACTATATTTTTTGTAGTCCTCTACAGGTAGTTTCCCCATATTTTCAAAGCCATTTAATAGGTAACCAGCCTCAAATTGTAAAAGTGGTTTTAAATCATCTTCATCAAGTGACTTGTAACCAACAACCTTGCCTTCGATGTGACCAATTGAGTTAATATGCATAACGCCCTGCTCAATAATTTTACATTGATGGATATCTTCGTTTGTGGGATGTTTTTCTCCCGACCATTCATGCAAACCAACTAGAATACGTTTAGTTTTCCTGCCACTTTTCTTTTCAATTAAAAGTAAACGGCCACAGGCAAAGTTTCCATTGCTTAAAGGAATATAAAAGAAATCGCCATCTTGGATTTGAGATGCCTTTGTCGGAACAAATGGATACATAATTTTACTCCTAACGCCGCGCCTGTGTTTTATACACATTATTTAAGCCCATTTAGAGCTTCCGCAGCCTCAATATGGTGGATCAGCTTGGTGTATCCCTGCCAAACGGTTTTAACCCCTAGCTCACTATCCCCTTTGCGCCCCAGAAAACCTCCTAGATCTGTCAGCATGCGGGTTATCTCGCATCATCCATATAATTCGCCACTCTTTTTCAGAATAGGCATTCGTACACAGGGTATCAGGATGCCTTCTTGCGCATGTAGTCATCGAATGTAGTCATCATCCAATAGTCATATAGATCGCAAGACAATTCAACATTCTCCGATCAGTTCTGAAGCGATTCCTTTCTATCTGACACCCGCTTTTCACTACTCGAAAATAGGTTTCAATTTCCCACTGGGTTCTTTTACCTACTCAAGGTTTTTACCCGAATGTCCGGGCTGACCACCACGAGATCTACTATTTTTTTGATCGCAACCTTTTCTTTCGGTTGAGATCGCTAGCAGGCGGTTTACTGCTATTGAGACTATTTAACCCTAGACGATCCGAAAGCATCTTGACAACCATCATCAACATATTGAGAGATGCTTTCAGCGCGGGGGAAGCGCTGGTATTTTTCACCGGTAATTCTTCTGCTTCCTTTACAGCAATACTTCGGACAGTTTTAGGGGGCGAAATAGGTAGGAACCACGGCCAGAT
>NZ_JALBWM010000267.1 GCF_023895975.1 Microbulbifer okhotskensis | reverse complement strand
AGACAAGATAATTACAGCCACGATTTAAGCTGATTTATATGGGACAGCCCTGGCACTACAGGTAACTCCTGCTCGATTTGCATTGTATTATTTAACCCAGCAACTTCGAGCGAACAGACTGCATCACCACACCAGCACGCTGATATTTACTGGTATACAACAAGCCTGTAGACTGGGTTTAAATATTATTATATTCACATCTCAACTCAGAAATAGAAATAGTCGGCGACTAACTATCCTGACGGTAAGTACGCAGTATTTTACCCGAATTATACCCTTTGATGACCTCACCATTAATTAACAATAACGGCACGCCCCCCCGCCTAATCGATCGTACTGTACTCTGCCCTCCCTGGACGCCTCTATATCATATTCTATATACTCAATATCATGTTTGCGCAATAGCTGCCTAGCCCTCTTACAGTACCCACACCACTTGGTTGCATAAAGAACAACCACATCGTTTGGTACATCAACATCAGCTACATAGGGAGCAACAGCAGAGCCACCAGAAAGAGAAAGAACTGAACTAATATCATCCCACCTCTGAAAAACAACAAGGACAAGGATACAAATAAAAAGTGTTCTCATAACAGTAAATAACCACCCCCACTAAAGGTTAAACCAACCTATTGAACATCGACAATTTTAAAGCCCAAGGAATCACTCAAAATATAATAGCGCCCCTGTTTCGATCTATATTGATTCTTCATGACATTCACATTCTATCGAAATTTTCAATGGCATTTCTCTGATCCAACGCTCTCAAGGACCGATCACAACCAGCCTGCCCCACGCCACTCCAATCAGGTTGAAACGCACTAACCAGGCAATCACATTGACTTAAACAGAGCCGCAGCTCTCCGGCTAACGCTATATTGACGCTCATCATCCATCAATACAGATACACCGCCAGTTAACCCACGGCTTACTTTTTTGATACGTTTTACACAAACAATTGTTGAACGATGAATTTGCCAGAATGAATCCGGCTCCAACTGAGCCATCAATTCCTTTAGTGGTGTTCGGATAATATGCTGCCCTTGACTGGAGTAAACCGTTGTATATTTATCCTCAGCTACAAACGTTGAAACTTCATCGCAGGAAATAAGATGGACATCCTCCCCTTTGCTTGCCCGAATCCAGCGTAAATATTCCGGCTTATTACCAGAGAGCTGCTTTAGTATCGATTCAATATCAGGCCCTGCCGAAGGGCTAGCGCCTTCCCGTTCATTAAAGCGCTGACGAATACGATCACAGGCTTTCTCCAAACGCTTATCATCGATAGGCTTTAGCAGGTAATCCGCAGCTTCATGCTCAAATGCCGCTACCGCATACTCATCGTAAGCTGTAATAAAAACAACGATCGGCTGCATCTCAAACTGGCTTAGCGCTTCAGTGACAGCCAGGCCATCTAATCCTGGCATACGGATATCAAGAAAGACCACATCCGGTTCCAGCTGCTGGCACAGAGCCAAGGCCTCCTCTCCATTAGCCGCCTTGCTAACAATCTCAAGCTCAGGGAAAACATCTGCAAGCATTTGGTCGAGATGATGACGCAACAAGGGTTCATCATCTGCAATTAGGGCACGCATGGAAACTCCAATCGGGCAGTCACTCCGCCCAGTTTATTGCTTTGGATGTTCAGTTTACCACGCTCCTGATAAAGAGTGGAAAGGCGCTCCTTAATATTACCTGCATTCAACTCTGAAGTGCATCACCCTTTAGGCTGCTGCAGCAGCCGTAT
>NZ_JALBWM010000266.1 GCF_023895975.1 Microbulbifer okhotskensis | reverse complement strand
CAGCGCTACCGAGCGCACCCCATCAGAAAAGTTCGCGCTGTTCAGTGCCCAGGTCAGCTGCACGGAAGCTCGCAAGCTGCCGTAATTGTAAGTAACCAAGGCGGGCGTGCCGCCCGCATTGGTTCCTGCGGGGTAGCCAGACACATCGCCTATCTCGCCGGCGTAGGCATAGCTATAGGCGCCGTTATTCCCTGGAAAATCAAAATCCCAGGCACCGGGCGCTGCCGTATTGGCCCGGCAGGCGCGGGCGGTATAGTTGTAATCCACTCCATCAATCGTAATGGTGCCGGTAAAGTCGCCCAGATTCGGGTAAATCCGCAGCTCATAGGTGACATCCAGATATTCATCATCCAGCACGGTGATGCTGCTGGGGTTGCCGTCGGCATCCTGAATCAGGGCGCGGGAAAACAAGGCTCCACTGGGGTTGCTGTCCCAGCCCATGCCCACCTCAGATAGATTGCCTGCGGCCACCCCCTGATTAAAACGATTCACTTTTTGTGTCGACAGGTACCAGGGATCGATACTGGCTTGCGCGCTGCGGGTATCGGACTGGAGGACACTGTGAACGGCAATAAAATTATCCATGTCTGTGTCGGTTTGCGCCGGCGCGCTGCTACCGCTGCCCACGTAGCAAAAATAGGCGCTTGAGGCGGGGGAACGATCCCCCAACCGGTTTAATCCCAGATCCGTGATTAAATTTTCAAATTCGGCGCGACGGCTGCGACTGCCGGGAATTTCTCGCAAGCCATCCTCGGTTTTTTCGGCGCGGTAGGTTTCCAGTGTGTAAAAGCCGCGCACGCGGTTGCATAGGTTCATCCGGTTAACTCTCCTGTAATACTCACAAACTCAGAGGTGATGGATTCTGCGGTGTGGTCGTTGTAGATAATCAGCGCCGCCTGCAGCGCGCCGGAAACCCCGATAAACGTCGATTCAATCGCTTCCGGGGCGTAATGGTTATAACTTCCGAGAACCGTGCGCAGCTCACCGGACACCCCAACAAAATCGGAGCCGATGGTTTCCGGGGCGTATTGGTCGTAGCTTCCCAGAATGGTGCGCAGCTCGCCGGATAGCTGCACCAGTTGGCTGCTGATCCCGTCACTGATCGATGCCCCAGGGGCCGGGCGCACGTCAGCAAATTCTGAACCGAGGGCATCCACCGCTTCCAGCGCATAGGGCCGGCTCGTCACCACCCGCCCCTCTTGCCGCTCCACTTCAAACGCATATTGCGGAATCGCACCACCGGTGCTGGTAAGGTTTTCGTTATCGATCACTAAGTAACAGGTGCCGCGATGGGCGGGCACGTTGTCGATACCAAAGGCGGCCTGCATCACGGCGCTGGGCATTTGCTCCCAGTCGCCGAGAAAAAACTCGGCCAACTGTAAAAATGCGCGGTTATTAATTAGTTGAGTGGCATCGCTGCTATCGCGGTGGTAGACCAATTCATTGTTTCGCCAGACGCGGCGAATACCGGTGATGGGCCCTTCGCAAATGCGGATGGCATAGGTGCGATATATTTCTTCGTTGACAACGGTGGTGGAGCCGCCGCCCTTGCCGCTTTTCTGCTTTTCTTTTTTCTTAACAATTTTCGGTTCAGTGGTGGCGATAATATTGCCCACCACCGGCAGTACCCGCCCGAAAATAATCTGCCGTGGCACTCCGGCCTTGGAGGTCTGTATCTGGATATCGTCAAAGGTGCGGCCCTGAATAGTGGTGGAGCCAAAAATCAAACTGCCCATGGCGAATACACCTCCACCAATAAGCGCCGCCAGCGCTCATCTAACACATG
>NZ_JALBWM010000265.1 GCF_023895975.1 Microbulbifer okhotskensis | reverse complement strand
CAGATACGCTACTTTCTTTCAAACCCTCAAACACCAGATTCGGTTATAACTCGTGGTTGAGGAGATCGAGGGTAAAAGAATTGTTAGTGCGATTAAGCTTTTACGTGAACATCGCGATATTGGGTTGTCAGAAGCTAAAGGTATCATTGATGCTTACATTAATGAGCATAGCCTTGAGCCCACTCCATCGAAAATGCCAGGACAGACTGTTTTAATTGGTATTTTGGCATTACTTTGTGTCCTTGGGTATTTTTTCTTTGGTATGGGGGTCGGTTAGTGGGATTTTTACCTTTCCTGTCAGGTGCTTTCGTGCAGGTTATGGTTTATAGGTATGTTGCGAACTAGGGGGTTGTTATTAGGGGGGGGGTCGCGGGTTTACTGGCTCAGATATAGGGTGCATACCTACAAAGCCCCTCGCAGCTCAAGCGCTAATATATATACCTTATCTTGTCCCCAAATAGGAAGGCATTCGAGATAGCAGGTTGCTAATAGACTCTCCAATAGCTTGTCAGAGAGCGTGACTCTGTATAAATCGGTGAATTCGGATCTTATCTGCTGATTTTTTTGTTCTAATGAAGCTATCATAGTGAAGTAGATGGTAATTCACGTAATAGGTTTCAGTATAGTTGTATCGTGTTAGGCTAGCATCGAATATCTTTAGATGATTACGGGGGGTAACTGTGGATTATTTAAATATAAATAAAATTTCTTGGGATAAAAGAGCAAAAATCCATGTTGACTCAGAATTTTATGACGTTGAAGGGTTTCTAGGCGGAGGAAGTTCGCTTCAAGATATTGAGATAAGAGAGCTTGGGGAGGTGTCGGGGAAAACTCTGCTCCACTTGCAGTGTCATTTTGGGCTGGATACTTTATCCTGGGCAAGATTAGGGGCGGATGTGACGGGTGTTGATCTATCTTCTGTCGCAATAGATACGGCAAAATTGTTATCGCTGCAGTTGGGTCTAGAAAGCCGATTTATTTGTGCTGACTTATATCGCTTTGGTGATGAATTTGACGGTGAATATGATGTTGTCTTTACCTCGTATGGTGCCCTCTGTTGGCTTCCCGATATTCATAGGTGGGCTGCGACTGTTGCTCGCTGCCTGAAGCCTGGTGGTACTTTCTATATAGCTGAGTTTCATCCATTTTATGATATTTTCTTTGGGTATTCCTATTTCCATCTCACCGATCCAGATGTGGAGGAAGCCGGTACTTATACAGAAAATGGTCAAGCCGAGAAGTTAACTCTAGCTACATGGGCTCACCCAATCAGCGATGTAGTCAACGCTTTGATTGAGGCTGGCATTGAAATCATCCAGCTTAATGAATACCCGTATAGTCCGTATAACTGTTTTGATGGTATGGAGGAGCGTGATAGGGGGAGATTTTATCTTTCTCATAAGGGGTATGATATCCCTTTAATTTATACGATTAAAGGCGTTAAGCGAGAGTAGGCTTTACATGCCGTTCTCTAGTAGTTAATTAAGGTTGGATATATTTTTGTGGCTAACTTTAAGCAATGGAGCATTCCTGTGCGGGTAATCAGGCTGCTAAAAATGCTATCCTCAATGGCCTGTTGAAATGTCAATTTTTCAAATCAATGCTAATTAAATGTTGGTGGCCATATTAAGTTCTTTTGGTGATCAGGAAGTGTCGGGCCCTGATAGTAAGTGGGTTTGGTGGTGTTTATTTATATTTTCTATGTAAGTTATGCATACCATTCGACCTTGTGGGGGGGCACCCAGGGCTGTCCCATATAAATCAGCTTAAATGGTGGCTGTAATTATCTTGTCTA
>NZ_JALBWM010000264.1 GCF_023895975.1 Microbulbifer okhotskensis | reverse complement strand
GGGCATGAATCTGACAAATGTTCGTGTTCGTAACCGTCCTGATCTTTCTCTATTGCGATTGATTGTTCTGCAATAAATTTAGCAAGCTTTCTTAACTCCTCAGCACTTGCGGAAATAGTAACCTCAGATAGCTCTAGAGGCTTCGGATTCTCTTTTTCGGCCTCTTGTTTCGTATAACCGTAAAATTTCATATTTTACCTATAACGCTTACAGCAGGGACGGATTGCCTTGTGCGCGTTTTGCGCGAAAATGGGGTCGAAGCGACCCACGCAAAAGGTGCACAAGGCAATCCGTCCCGCGGAGGACCGAAGGGCCGTAGCATAATGTCTGTGATTGTTAGTGAGTTTGACCACAGTACTGGTCTCCATGCTCAACAAATGAGTCCTGGCACTTTTACATTTGAAAGAGTCACCTCCATCAATTGAAATTTTGACTTCTAAGTCCTGATTCTCAAATGAGTTAAGCTCGGCTATAAGTTGTTTAATAGTTTTACCCCTAGTTACCCATTTTGGGTTGGAGTTTACATCATCACTCATTTACTACTCTCTTTCATCATTTGCACATAACGCCGTTGGCATAGGATGAGCGAAGCGAAGTTTCAGCATTACATAGCAATGTGATTATGCCTAAACTTGTTATACGTTTTCACCATTTTATTTGTTTTGCACCTGCAAATATTTTGCCTTTAGTTCGCTGCTCAAGATTAAACCAACAACGACTACATGAGATATAACCACCTTTGGAAGCAGATATAAAGTTAGGTAAATTTACTTTGTTTGTTACTAAATCAAGATCTATTGGGTCATAAAATAGTAAAAAATTACCTTCTCCTTTGTCGTGAAGAACACCTGACGTTCTATCTACACGATTACCATTTTCTTCTAGTAATTTCACTATAGGCGCAAGATGCTCACATTCTTGTGACAATGGCTCTTTATTTGGTGTGTCTGGTATTTCTATCATCATTTACGTATAACGCCCGCACAAGATGTGCATAGCGTTGGGCGTCCCGCGGAGGCCCGAAGGGCCGGAGCATACTGCTTGCGATTGTTAAGCCAGCCAGAGATCATAAAGGCACCACCCACCATAGATAGTTAATGGAAGTACAAAAACTCCATAGAAAACAATAGCCGCAGGCGCTGTAAATAGCATTAGGAAAGTTATACCTACTCCTAACAATACAGCAGGAATACCCACAACTGTCGAAATCGTCTTCTCAAGTGTACTAATTTCGGATAACGGGGTTTCCCTATAGAGCAGCCTCCAAAGCTGTACCAAAGCTAAACATGGAACAAAAAGTAAAAAAGCCGTTTGATATGGATTTGGACCAAAATCAGGCTCCCCCTCACTCAAGACAACCAATCCAAGAGCGGCTGTCAGATAAAGTATGCACACAGTTCCAGGAACTATTGATATCAACCCAATTATTCTGCTCTTTTTATTCATAGTGCTTAACGCTGCCGCTGTGTTTTATACACATCTTTCAGTCTCACTCATAGCCTCAGCCACCTCAATACAGTGAAATAACTTTACGTGCCCCGCCAAACTGTTCATATTTCGCCCCGCAGTACCATTTAGGGCTATGCAAATAGCCTGAATCTGTTAACAATCGAGTAATCCTCCTCATGAATGGAGGTTTCTCGATGGGGTACATCCGATATCCCATGCCACTCTGATTCTGGGTTCACTTTAATGCGGGTTCATAGGGAACTGGTAATGCTTTGCTGTGCATTCGTTAACGGCAAAGCATGGGCGTGGACTAATGGGGTGAAAGTCCCCTGTAGGAAGATCACCGTTTAA
>NZ_JALBWM010000263.1 GCF_023895975.1 Microbulbifer okhotskensis | reverse complement strand
TATACGGCTGCTGCAGCAGCCTAAAGGGTGATGCACTTCAGAGTTGAATGCAGGCGTGAATAGAAACAACCAATGACCAAATAATCCTTAAGAAAATTATCCTTGTATTTTTTTGACATTCTAACACTTGCAGAAAACTCAGCCTACCAGGCTGGTCAATATCAAAAAAATGCTGTCTATAACTTTGTAGCGTAAATACGACTTAGGTATAGAAATGGAACTCAGTTATATTTTTATGATATGTACAGTGACTATATTGACATTAATTGTCTGCGCCTATCTGTATAACTACTTTCTTACAGCCAGCGCGACGTTTCATCAATCTCCAGTCACTGATAACGGAATTGATCTGCACGGTCAGTTAGGAGATAAAGACACGATCAACATTCTAGTAATCGACGGTGGAGGCATTCGTGGCCTGATCCCTCTCTATGTCATTAAGCACTTAGAAAAAGAGTTAGGCCGACCGGTTGATGAAGTTTTCGATGTATTCAGTGGCGTCTCAACCGGCGCAGTGATTGTCACCGGCTTGAATGTCCGCTCGACTCACCTGGCTAAAAAATACGGTAGCTTGGACTCCAAAGCTGACCTATTGATTGACCTTTACAAGTCAAAAAGTAACTACTTGTTTTCCATTCCTTGGTATCACAAATTGCTAACTGGGTCAGGCCTTTTTTCCCCAAAATATCTTGGCCGCCGCCTACACAGAGTTATGGAGAAGCATTATTCTCCAGAACTAAACTTCACCGATTTAAAAAACTATGTGATTATCCCGTCACTGAGTGTAAACACCGGCAAACTCCACCTCTTTAAAAACCGTGGGGAAGATACCAGTGAATTACCCACGAATAGCCTCTACCAGCTGGTTACAGCCGCTGTAAGTGGAGTCACACTATTTCCGCCTGTCGGCTTTATGAATAAAAGCGAAAGCGTAAGTCATAAATACTTTGCAGACGCGGGTCTTTCAGCTAACAACCCGGCGAGTGTTGCACTTCTGGATATTATCAAAGAATATCCTCAAAAAAACTATTATGTACTGATTCTTGGGTCTGGAACCTCTCCACTGACAAGCTCCAAAGTAAAATATAAAGACTTGAAAAATTGGGGCAGAATACGCTGGGCGCGAGACGCTATATCAAGCGTACAGCGATCAATGGACGAACAGCAATTAAATACGCTTGAGATTGCCAAACTGCTCTCCAGCAATGTGAAAATTAAATACAATTATCTGAATGTAGAGGTTGCTGACCCTCATGTCGGAATCTTTGATTATCACAACATCGACTCCCTTGAGATTCACTCTGATAGACTCATCAAGAACAATGAGGAATCAATGCAACAAGTGATTGACCACCTGGCCCGCGGCCAAGAACAGGAACAGGAACAGGAACAGGAACAGGAACAGGAACAGGAACAGGCAGCTTAGAGAAATCACAAAAACTATCAACCAAAAATCTAGGGTGACGACACCAGGAGGACATTGTCACCCTCACAACGTCCAACAGAACCAGATTTTCTGGACACCCAGCTTGTAGACTGGAAGGACCGGCAACCGCAGCAATACTGCCGAAGGTATCCCACCGAATCTAAAATAACTGGGTATCTCATCAAATTTCCATTAGCTGACTCGAAAGCCCGCCATAAAGAGAAACTACTGCCTATTTTAACACCAATCCTCAGGCAATTAATCAACGGATACGAAACCCCATTTTTTTGTCTCATTACTTTCCAATTAGATCGCCGTAAAAGGCCAACTCACCCTTACAGGTTCGTAGCCCCAGGGCTGTCCCATATAAATCGGTGTAAAAACGAACAGAATAGACCTAAAAT
>NZ_JALBWM010000262.1 GCF_023895975.1 Microbulbifer okhotskensis | reverse complement strand
TCAGCGCGCGGACTACACCGCCTCAATCACCGCGCTAACCAGTTACTTGCAGGGATTAGCACCGGCCTGGAATGACTCCACTCAGGTGACCGCGATTAGCCGCAGCATCTGGAATGCCAACTGGGAATACGTTTATGAAAAGCGGCAGACACTGCTAAATGCCATTGTCGACGCTGCGCGGCAGCGTGCAACGTGGGATGGGGTGAGCGGATCAAATAAACCCGCTGACAACGCAACGCTCAATATTGTGGGGTATGACGAACTCACCGGAGCATTTACCGATAACGGTATTTTAATCGGCAGTATGCAGAGTTTACGCAAGGCGCAGCTGCGCGCGCAGCAAGCGTCGGCTTCGGTATTCGTTGATGCATTTGTGGATACCGCGGCGGTAGATGACTGGCCAATAGTTGCCGGAAATTCCACTGACAATATTTACTATGTGAGGACCAATGATTCAGGGGCGCGTGCCGGTGGCAGTGTATTGCGTATCGGTGGGGATGGCAGCGGTAATTTAGCCGGCGACGGTGAGGCCTGGATTGAGTTTAAGGAGCGCTTCCCCTTTGATCCGGATAAGTTGTATCGCATCAAGGCGCGAGTCTGGGTGGCCGATGAAGGGGATGTGGACAGAAATCTGTATGTCGGTGTTAGCGGTTATCGGGCTGATGGCAGTCGGTGTAATGGTGCTGGAAGTGACTCCTACAGCGGTCAACATTATGTCGCCTGCTCAGGGCTCGCAGTAGCGGGTGATGGCTGGCAGGAATACACCGGCTATTTTTTAGGTAATGCCAGCACCACAGAGGAGCGGGATTCAACGGGGCGCAATACGATTGCACAGCCGGCGAAGCTGCATGCGGATGTGCGCTACTTTTCCCCGTTCGCGGTAGCTAATCACGGCGGAGGCAAGCAGGGGCGAACACAATTCGACTACATTCGTATCGATGAAGTGGAGCCGGCGGGCAACGGCCTCTACTTAAAAACTAACAGTGGGTCGAGCCTGGAGGATAACGCCAACCCGGGAGAGGTGCAGCTTTGCGGTTTTGATGCAAACGGCAACCCTGACGGTGACTTACCGGGCTGGTTTATTTGGGATGGTCAGCGAGTGACGATTCCACCGGTTCAACTAAACCCAAGTCTGTCCGGACAGTTTTATATTGTTACCGATACGGATGGGGCCTGGACTTCAGCACGCTCAGCGCTTCCCGTATCGATTGAGCGTGGAGAATATAAATATCATTACTACGATAGTTCTACCACTCAGCGAGTAAGCTTCGTACCGACAGAAAATCATCTAATTATTGGAGAGATATCTCTCTCTGCGACGGAGATGGTTGCCAGCGGCGGCGTCTACCAAAATCCGCGCCCCCTCATTGGATTTTCTCAATATCTCAGCGGCCTTAATGAAAAGGGCCAAATCGCCGACCAGCGCAGCCTACAACAAAACATGGGCTCAGTGGCGAGCCTGCCAACGAGCAGCACGGTGTTATCTGCCTCCGATAACGGCTCTACAGCAAAAATAGCAATCTCTTCCCACGCCGTTCAGTACGCTGGTTTCACTGTTAGCTATAACAGTGGCTCAATCACCGGGTTAAGTTTCTCTACCACCTATTACGTTTATGTCGATGATCTCGACTATGCCGGCGGTGGTGTTACTTACTACGCAACCACACAGATTTGGAAGTTGGCAGCCGGTATTGGCAGGCGTGCGGTAGGAACTATCACAACTCCTGCAAACGGTGGCGGCACCACAAACCCAGGTGACCCTTGGTGTGTTGCCGCTGGTATGTGGCTGCGTGAGGGCTTGCTGGCAGATAACTGCGAAACTGACGAATTGATCGACTGTTGGGACGTTGGTGACAACGATACCCA
>NZ_JALBWM010000261.1 GCF_023895975.1 Microbulbifer okhotskensis | reverse complement strand
ACGAGCGGTACAGTGACTATGGGGCTATAGCTGCATGAAATTGTCCGAAGTGTTGTAAGATGAAACGAATAAAATTACCATTTTTGGGGGGGCATCAAGTTAGATGAGGAAGATGATTATGGCATAGAGATAGAAGTCAATGGGTATAAGGTATCTTTGGGTCTGAATATAGATCACAGTAAGACCGGTGTAAGCTACACGCGCATGGCGTCAGATTTAAAAACAGCACTAGAGCAGCTTCCTGAATTAGAGCGTCTGGCACGAGAGGCTATTTGTAATAATTATAAATGTAAAGACGAAGCGGTAGATATTCATCTTGAGGACTGGTTAGCTAATTTGGAAGAGGGTATGGAGTTTGTTGAGCCCAGGATTCAATCTATAATTACGAAGGGAGAAAGAAAAGAGAAAAAGGATGCGCTGCTTAAATTGTTCCGAATTTACAGGATCGGGTTCTATCCGTCAGATGCTGATTTTATAGTGTGTGATTATAATTTTGGTCCAGACCCAGAATCTAAATATGGGTGTTGTGATGAGTTTGTTGTGGTTTCTTTTGATGAAAGTGGAGGTGTAAAAGAGGTGTCTACTGAAGGATGATGCATTATGGTATTTGTTTAGTGATCGTTAATATGACGCATGAATATAACCGGTCTCTAAAGAGGCGGTTGATAAGGTATGTGCGTCAGGTGTGGCCTTGGCTTCGAGTAGAATTTTGCTGCACGTGATAATTATGGGGGTAAATTTCAGGTCTTTGCCTAAGGTCACACCGATTTTCCAATCTTCTCTCACCACTTAACGTCTACAGTTTAGGTTGCCCCACAATGCTGACTGCAGGAATGCAGAAATCACGTTAACCGGCGCGATGACATCCCAAAATTCGGTGATTGAGGAAATAATGCTTGTTCGGGCGGCGCCGTGTTTTCGTCTTCATGCCCAGAAATTGCCCAAAGAAAAAGTTCTGATGAAAATAATCTAGAAATCGACGATAGTGGGCTAAGCGGTTCATTCTTTGGCCAATAACTTTTTCTGCTGGAAAAGTCAGGTGTCAAAAACAGGCATAAAAATTAAACAAAAATCTTATAGGTTACCCCACTTTCTGCCTGGACCTCTAGCCGAGAAGTAAATCGAGATATAAATAGATTTTGATTTTTAGTATAAATAGAGCAATAACGATGGCAGGTGGTTGTTGTCGCTCAAATGTGGGTTGGTCGGCATTAAAGATTTGGAAAATTAAGCGGTAGATTTGTTGGTATAAAAGGCTGTTAAACGGATCGATTAAATTAAAGAACTGGTTCACGGCATGTATCAACATATACCTGTAAGCTACAGCGGTTAATTTCAGTATATTTATATGGCAGGCAATGTTAATACATACCAATAATAAACTTAAATCTTTAAAGGGGTTAAAAATCCCATTTTTATTATTACTAAGTTCGCTACTTTTTGGCTGTGGTGGAGGCGGCAGTGGGGGGGATACAACTATGCCGCAAGAAGATGGTGGTGGCTCTAGCGGGGAAGATTCCGGCAGTGGTGATGATAATTCGGGAGGGGGGGGGTCGATACACTCCCGGAAGCCGACGTGGATAATCATTTACCTATTGCTAACGATCAATTAGTGAATATGGCTGCACATGGCCGCCTGGCCAAATCTGTCTTTCTCGCTGCGTATGATGCGGACCTGGATTCGCTACAGTATTACATTCAAACACAGCCCGCTCATGGCACTTTAACGGGTAGTGGGCAGCGCAGGGAATATCTGCCTAAAACTGACTTTACTGGCACCGATAGCTTCTCTTATGTGGCGACCGATAGCGATGGGGCTAGTAATATCGCTACAGTAACTATCAATACTTCGGACAGTTTTAGGGGGCGAAATAGGTAGGAACCACGGCCAGAT